>JAHQWY010000398.1 GCA_029856445.1 Promethearchaeia archaeon | reverse complement strand
ATCTCCTCTCGGGCTTATCTGTGCTCCATGAGTTAATCCTAATGTGATTTTTTCGTTATTTTCAAATGGAATTTCCAATTTTTGATGTATGGGTGCATTTCGATTACCATAGTAGTAATCCATATTTCCCATAACTACGAATAGATTTTTATTCGTTTTTATATCTAAGAACTCTAATAATTTTGGGAATTTAATAACATCCCCCGTGAAGAAGGTAAAGTCAAATAGTTTGTCTTTAGTTAAGTCACCCAATTTGTCATATATTTTTTCAGGAAGCTCTTTAGCACGATTAGGTATATGAGAATCTCCTATACATAATATTCGAACCATAATACGACCTATTTATGGAATACGTTTATTTTTTGATTCTTGTAGCAATATTGAAAAATTTTTTATCATCTCTTCTATGGATGTGAAAGTGCCAATATGATTCCTGTTAAGTAATCTGGATATATGAAGAATTCCTTCAGTATCTCCAACCATCCACATAAATATTATTTTATCTGTCTTAAAATGCGTCATCTCATCAATATCATACCTATTACTGAATCGTTTTGATGCAAACATCATATTAAAAACACCTTCAACATTAGAATCATCAATAACTGTTTTCCAAATCCTTGTCATAACATCTTTTTGGCTTACATTATTCATCCTAGCTTTTTCAAATGTAGGAAATAAATCTAACAGTGCAAATCGATTAGGGGGCATCCATTCAGGATAGAGCTCTTTTAGAACTTGATATGTTTTTTCCTCCATAATTGGAAATGTTAATCCATATTTCATTGTTAAATCAGCAGAAATGGTTCCAGCTCCACCAGATCCAGCCATCATAGATACGTTGCCATATTTTGGTAATTTTTTTCCAGAACTATAAATCATTGAAAATGTTCTAGCAAATTGAAATAAATCATGCAGATTTTCTGCTTGTATTATTCCTGCCTGCTTAATTATCGCTTGGATTAAATGCTTACTCTCTGCTAAAGAGCCTGTATGACTTGAAGATGCTTTTTGCCCTAGAGTTGTTCTTCCTCCTTTTAGTAAAATTATTGTCTTGTTTGGGATTGTTTTAACTTGTTTACATAATTCTATAAATTTTCTTGGATCTTTAAATGACTCAAGATATAAAGCAATAACATTTACACTAGGATCATTGATACAATATTCTAAAAATTCAATCTCACTTAAATCCATTTTATTACCAATCGATAAAGAGTATCTAATTCCCATTTCAGGATAGTTTTCCATCATATTCATTAAATACCCTCCATTTAACATTCCTGACTGAGTGATAATCGCTATGTTTCCTCGCTTGTAGTTATTAAAAACACCAAAACCAGAAAAGAAGCCCCCTTTCTCTTCACTTTCACTATCATCGTCGATCTTTGTAAGACCCATGCAATTTGGACCTACAATCCGTATCTTAGAAAAGTTATCCGTTACTTCTATGATTTTATCCCTAAGTTTAAGACCCCTTTCACCAACTTCTTCAAAACCTGCAGTCTCAATAAGAGCTCCTTTAACACTTTTTTTAATACAATCTTTTAAGATATCCGGTACTACGCTATTAGGGGTATAAAAAATTGCTAAATCTATATCTTCTTTAATCTCTAACAATGATTTGTTAAATTTTAATCCCAAAACTTCACCATCAGAATTAGGGTTAATAGGAAAGATTTTTCCTTTATAATTATTGGTTAATAGATTGTTTATGATACGATATCCCCCTTTCCTCGGGTTTTTCGAAGCGCCTATTACCGCTACAGTTTTTGGATTTAAAAATATATCAACTACATGATTATCTGACAATGTGATACACCTTTTGTTGGTTTATTTACTTCTATTTTTCTTATATTCTTTCTGGACAAATTTATATAGTTGTTTAGCATTCTCATCTTTTTCAAAATGTTCGATTACTGGTGCTAAAAGCAGATTTAAATAGTTAATTACTGCGGCTTTTAAGTCTGGAGGGTTCAATCTCGCAGAGTTGTAGTCTTTTTCTAGTTCTACATATGAATGATATTCAATATTACCACCATATTTTTCAGGTCTCTCAATTTTAAATGTGTCAATCAGCTCGAAAATGATATACTTGCAATATTCTAAAACAGGATTTTCATCAGATTGTTTTGGAGGACAATAAGCCTTATTAATTTTGCGTTTCACATCATTAGGAGAATCCAACATAAAAATCGCGGAATCTGGGTCTGATTTTGACATTTTGATCTCAATTGTTCTGTCTACTCCATTTAAGTCTGTCGAAGGTGGCTTTGTTAATCCCATTAACATATGATGATGAATTGCTACGGGTTTTGGTCTATTTAATTTTTTTGCTACTTCTCTTGCTAACATATTTACTTTTCGTTGATCCATTCCTAATTGACATATATCTGCAGGGAGATAAAATATATCTGCTGCTTGCATTAAAGGATATAAAATTTGGGAGGCAGCAAGATTTTCTGATTCACTTCTTCCCATAATTTGAGTACATCTTTTCACACGATTTAGGGAACTATTAATCGCAATCTTCAAAACTAACTCCCAATATGGTGGTTCTTTAACTAAGTCAGAAGCATAAATAAATTCCACATTGGCAAGATCCATATTACATACTTTCCATGTCTCTATCAAAAAGTCTCCAACTTTTTTGATTACTTCTAAATCTCCACCAAATTTTAGATTTGCTGCAGCATGCCAATCAGCAACTAAAAATTTGAATTTAATTCCTGCTTTTGTTATTTTATTAACATTAATAGCTCTTAAAAGACCCTGGCCTATATGTAATATTCCAGAAGGCTCAAATCCATCATAAGCATAGATTTCCTCGTTATGATCAGTCTTCCATTTAATTAAGTCTCTTAATTCATCTAAATCAATAATTTCTTCTCCTACTTCCTTAAGTAAAGAAATTTTTTCATCTAAAATTAAAGGCATATAATCTTTACCTGACACATTTATAAATTAGTAAATAAATAACTTGATAAAACTTTTTCGGAATTCATTAAATACAATCTATATGCGTAATATCATTTCTATGTGATATTATAATTTAAAGAAATTAGTGTAAAAGGCCAATTATTTTTTCTTCTTTTCAATAACAGCTTGAGCAGCAGCAATTCGAGCAACCGGAATTCTAAATGGAGAGCAAGAAACATAATCCAAGCCAATTGAATGAGAAAACTTGATTGAACTTGGTTCACCACCATGTTCTCCG
>JAHQWY010000397.1 GCA_029856445.1 Promethearchaeia archaeon | reverse complement strand
GTAAAGGTTGAGGAAAAAGATTTTTGCATACATTGTTATGGCTGTGTGGACGTATGTCCAGTGAAAGCAATCAAACATCCTGATGAAACCGGTAAGCTTTATGAGGTAGATGCAATGAGATGTAAATTTTTTCGAAATAGGACAGAACAAATAGAGATGGGTACTTGTGGATTGTGTATGAAAGTATGTGACGTCGCTACTAGTGAAGGAGAAGAAGAAGCAAAAAAAGTAGTTGCTGGAAAACGATAAAATGCTAATTCTTTTTTTAATAATTTATTTATAAAGAAATTTAGGAGATTAATTTTATTAGATTCCAAAATTTAAAGTAAAAATATATAATAAAAATCATAAACTAATAGTATTGCTTAAATAAAGGTAATTCTTTATCATTCTTTTTTTATATGAGCTAGATTCCACCATTAATAATAAATCCCCCATCAACGACGAGATTCGCACCTGAGATGTAATCACTTGCTTTTGATGCAAGGAATACAATTGCACCTTTTATATCATCTCTTGTTCCAAATCGTTTTATTGGGATTAAATTTAATAAAGGAGGTCCAATCCTTTTATACATCGGACCATCTTTATCTTGAAGGAATTCCATAACACCTTCTTGCATATTTCCAGGAAGAATAGCATTAACTCTTATATTATACTTTGCCCATTCCACAGCCAGAGATCTTGTGAGACCAACTATCCCAATCTTAGTGGTAGCATATGCGGAATAGCCTATTGAGAATCCTATTTGCCCCGCCATGCTTGAGAAATTAATGATATTACCCTTTTTTTGTTTTATCATCATTTTCCCCATTTCTCGACAGCAAAGGAACGTACCAGTTAGATTAGTATCAATCATGTTCTTCCAACGCTCTAATTTATAATTTTTAGAGGGAGACATCTCACCGATCCCTGCATTATTTACAAGAATATCGCATTTACCATAATAATCTTTCATGGTTTTTACCATTTGTTTTACATCGGATTCATTAGTAATATCACATTTGATTGCGATACAGTCCTTCCCAGTTTTTTTTAGGTTCTCAACAGCATTTTCCAATTTCCCGTGGATATCTCTCCCACAAATCGCTACATCAGCTCCTGCTTCAGCTAATCCTTCTGCAGAGAAATATCCTAACCCTCTCCCGCCTCCTGTTACGAGCGCAACACTTCCATCTAGCTTAAATAAATCAAACACGTGAGCCATAATCAATCAACTTTAATTTTTTAATTATAACAAATTTTTTATTACATAAAAACTTTACACTGGAGTAAAGCTTAAATAAAAGAATATCCTATATTCTTCTATAATACAAAACTAATGGTGAAATAAAATAACAATTACAAGCCAACAAGGAACTGAAAAAGGCCTTGAAAACGAAATTAAACAATGGTTAATTGATCGCGGAGCTATTAAAGTAGGATTTGCAACTCTTGAAACCTTAGCAGGAGGCCCAGAAGGTGCAAATATGAAATATCTTTTACCTGAAGCTGAATCAGCAGTTTGCTGGGCGGTGCCATTGAATAGAGACTTAATTCGGCCTTATTTATCAAAATCACATCCAGAAGCGCGTGCGGATCACGAGCGAGATAATATTGAAGTAAATGTAAAAGTAACAAAAATGTCTTTTGATTTAGCTAAAATGCTAAAAGAAAAAGGTTATAAAGCAAAGGGATTAGTTGCAAATAATAAATATCGCGAAGATATGCCTGGATGGAGGGTTAGTCTTCCTCCAGAGCTTTCGATTCGGTACGTTGCTGTCCGCTCGGGAGTTGCTTCATTTGGTTGGTCAGGAAACGTCGGGTTAAAAGGTTATGGTACTACAATCATAATCGGGGCAACTGTTACTTCTGCAAAGCTCCAACCAACTGATCCACTTCCACCAGAAGAAGAATTTTGCGTAAAATGTAAATTATGCGTGAAAACATGTGCTTTTCGTATGTTCTCAGAAGATGAAACAACAGAAGTGACTCTTGGAGGTAAGACTTTTAGCTATGGCAAACGCGTCAATAAATCTCGATGTATCATAACATGCGCTGGATTTAACGGATTGGATAAAACGGGAAAATGGTCTACCTGGTCTCCTGGGCGATTTGAATATCCAGAAACTGATAAAGAAGTAGCGAAACTAGTACCTATCGCCTTAACTTCCCACGCCAGGCGTCCATTGATTAAAGATAGTTCTAAAGGATATGTGCCTGCTGCTCTTAGTGGTAAATCTACTGATGATCAATTAGGTGCTATAGATAAATTTTCTGATGATCAAATAACTGCTAAGCTAATGGATGAAGGAAAATCTTCTAAAGGGGCTATACAACTTACCTGCGGAAACTGCGCTATAGTTTGTTGGGGAGATCAAAAAGAAACCGCAGAAAATTATCGGCTTCTTACTAATTCGGGTTGTGTTATCCAAAAAGAAGACGGAGAACTTGTGATCCTTCCTCCAGATAAGGCACAAGAGGAATTTGATAAAATGGATCCAAAATTGAAAAGAAGATATACTAGGGACTATAAAAAAAGAAAAAAGAGAACAACTATGGGTATGTTCTAAATTTAACCCTTTTTTGTTTTATATTTTAAAATATTTTATTTTTTTTTGCTATTTGTCTTATTCTCTTGTTTATGGTTTTAACTCAAAACAAAATCCTTTATACTCGAGGCAACTAATTCTGGTTCATCATGCATTACCCAATGAGAGCTTTCCTCTGCTTTTACGATTTGCAAGTCTTTCACAAATTCAGATAAACCATCAAGAACAGTAGGTCTTATAAAAATGTCTTTCATGCCATGAATCACCAAAGTTGGGACATCAATATTCCCCGTAGCTTGTTCGATAGATCTATTAGCTCTATAATAGTTTACGCCACATAAAATTGAATTTGGTTGAGACCAAGCTTCGATATATCTTTCCTTATCCTCTTTGCTGAAAGCATTTTTCTTACGTGTAGTTCCAAAAACAGCCCCTTTTAAACCCATCATGTCGTTTTTGAGCAAACTTTGCTCTCCACCAGGCTTTAATAATTGAAAGATATAACCACTTGACTTTCTTTGTTTCGGATTATCTTCAAGTTTCTTCCTAAAAATTTTTGGATGAGGGGCATTAATTATAACAAGCTTTTTTAGGAGTTCTGGATATTTAGTACCAAAAGCCCAACTAATAGCTCCCCCCCAATCATGGCCAACAAGAGTAAATTTCGCAATGTTCAATTTGCTA
>JAHQWY010000396.1 GCA_029856445.1 Promethearchaeia archaeon | reverse complement strand
TTTTAACAGCAAGAAGGCAATATAGTTAATAAATTAATCTAAGAAATTAAATAATTCTATCTCGAGGTTTTCGCGATTTTTGAATGTTTAGTTTAATATCGAGCTCTGCTATCAACCATACCAATATATCATATGGAGTAGAATAAAAATAGATTTCTGCTGCTTTTTCCCTAATGCGGTCTCTATGGGCGTACCGAGGATCTCTTTGAGCAACAAGTTGTCTTTCAGCTAGCATCCAACATAAAGTATCATATGTATAATTCTTTTGGGAAAGATAATAGGCAGCAACTCCTATTTGGTGCTGTAAATTTTCATTCATTTCATTCATATTGATCAGATACAAATTTTAATTAATATAGATGGAGTTTAACATCACAACTTCTACATTGACCATCCTTAAGTTTTTTAAAACAATCTTCGTGATAAAGAGTATTACATTCGAGATTACCACATTGAACTGCGTGTTGTCCTTTCTCAAATATTAAATGACATACGGGACATGCACTAAACAAAGCATCCTCCCCAAGTAAAGATACATTCTCAATATACTTAGCTGGAAGAAGTTCAGGTCTTTGTTTCAGTTCTTCTTTATAACCGCGAGAAAGAACGCGTAATTTTTGTATTTGAGTAACTTCAGTGGGAATTCTTAATAAATAAAAGCAATGTGGACATCTTGCAGTTCCTGATCTTTTTACTATATTATCTTTTTGAGAATCTGCCCAATTTGCTAAACAATGTATATGAAATGGAGTAGTACAATTAGGACAATATCTCCCTGTAACATAGAAAGTTCCTTTAGTATAGGGGTTTTTATCAGAAAAGCAGATTGAACATTTCTTAAAATCCACTTCTCCCCTTATTTGTTTCGCATGTTGTTCCTGATCTTTAGTTAAATCTTGTACTCTTAATAAATCAGCAGCTATTTTTCTCAAAAATGCAGGATTTTCACTAATTATATCGTCGCTAGATCCATACCTTTTATAATTATCATCTGCAATTTCTTGAGCTGATCTTATTAAACTCTCAGAATCCCTATTATAAAAATACCTTCCTTTTGTGATATCACTTAATTTTTTAAGAATATTTTCCTTGGTAATCTCTCCAACTAAAAATGTATCAATTTTTATTTTTAATCCCTGTGCTAATCGCGCCATTTTCAAAGGATCAACAACACTTTTCATAATTTTTCCATCAGAGATTAAGAGAATTCTGGGAGGTTTAGCTCCAATTTTACGCATTTCCGCGATAACAGTTTTGACTGCCAATGCTAATCCATCTCCTAATGCTGAATATCCTCCACAAGTAAGAGAGTCTAACGCCTTATTGAGGTTTTCGATATAAGTTGAACTGGTGAAATCAATTACTTTTTCTGCTTTGTCAGAAAATTTGACTATAGCAAAGGTACTTAAACTATCTAATTCAAATCTTTTATTTATGAGTTTTTTAACGGCGTTGGTACAACACGTTAATCGATTAGGAGGAAAATCCTTTTTATACATCGATCTGGATGTATCTAAGCACACTACAATATTCTCAGGGATTCTTTGTTCCGTCATTTTATTATTACAATCGTTGGGGCTTATTTATAAGAATTTAACGACAGTGCTTTTTAATTAATCTATTTTTTAAATATTAATTAATTATTAATTAATTAGTAAAATTACTAAAATTTAATAATATCTTATTAAGTATAAAGTATAAGGATAAATGTAAAATATTCTGATGTAGAATGTCAGATCAAACCAGCAAAAATGTAATATTAAAGGATTTCTTTAAACGTAACGTTTTGATCAATGAACTCGAAGACATTATGAGATTCAAGCCTGAAACTTTAATAGGTGTTGATAAAGTTAGTTCTGATCAATTACTTGCAAATGGTATAAAATCTATTGGGGATTTAGCAAAACTTTCTGTTGCGAATCTTCCTGAAATAAAAGATGTATTACCAGCGATGTTACAAAAATGGATCAAAATAGCTCAAGTTATCCAAAAAAATGTTCAAGAGCACTTAAAGAGACATAAAAAATTATTGATGATCGGACTCGATAACGGTGGAAAAACTTCCATTTTAGCAGTAGTTCAAGATAGATTTTCAATAATTAAATCATTACTTCCCACAAGAGGTGTAAAAAGAGAAAAATTAGATTTTTTTGGATATCCGATAATTTCGTGGGATTTAGGAGGACAAGTGCAATATAGAGAGAAACTTTACTTTAATAGACCAGAATTATTTTTCACTGAAGCCGACATTATACTGTATGTTATTGACACCCAAGACCCAGATAGATTTCCAGAATCAACAAATTATTTTAGAGAAGTCCTAAAGGTTTTATTAGAATTAAAAGAAAAACCCGCTATTCTTGTTGTTTTAAGTAAAAGTGATGAAGATATACGTAAAACACTTCAATGGCAACAAAATGTAACAACTATAAAAAATAAATTTAATAAAGTCATAGATGAGTTTGAGCAATTTTCAATTGATTTCTGTGATACAACTGTATATGATAGGAATACCATAATGCATATGTTTAGTATTGCTTTAAAGAAAGTCTCTGATACTTCTGAGATAATTGAAAATATTCTTGAAGATTTTTGTAATCAGGTAGATGCAAAAGCAGCAAGCTTAGTATCTATGGATAGCCTAATATTCGGATATTATACAAATACAGATACAGATGAGATGTTAATAAATAATACCGCATTACTTTTACAAACTCTTTCCAATTTCTATAACTCTATTGGTTTAATACGTGAGAAATCAATAAGCCTTGATTTACCTCTTAATGGATTTACAATCCGGGGAGAAAAACTATTCGATTACTCAGATCTTCAGATTTCCGTATATCTTTGGGTTATTGCTGAAGATCCTGGAAAATTAGAGGGTAAACTAGACTATTTTAAAGAGCAATTATTACCTTTAATTAACCTTTTCCTCTAAAAATTTGTATAATGGTAAATATTAAAAAGGAGCTTCTTGCACCATGTGGTTTGTATTGTGGTGTTTGTAGAGTCTATATTGCTCACAGAGATAATAATGAAAAATTCAAACAGGAATTATTCCCTTTTTTTCAAGCTTGGGGAGCAAAAAGTGTAGATGACATCGCGTGTAGGGGTTGCTTATCTGATGGTATTGTATTTCCATTCTGTCAAACTTGTTCAATTAAAGAGTGTATAAAGAATAAAGAATTTGAAAGTTGTTGTCAATGTAATGATTTTCCTTGTTCT
>JAHQWY010000066.1 GCA_029856445.1 Promethearchaeia archaeon | reverse complement strand
TAATTCTGCTTTCTGTGCCGCTACTCGAGCTACACCCATTCTAATTAGGTCTTTTGCCTTATCAGTTGCTTTAGGGTTGTCATTCATATGTACCCATGAATCTAATTCTCTGATACTTACAAAATTAAATAAATATTCATTTAATCCTGCTTCTCTAATAGTTTTTTGAAATAATGGTTCATGAGTTCTAGGTGTACATGCAGCAACTAGAACTCTATTTAAATTTAGTTCTTCAATTTTCTCTTTAATAATGTCTTGAGTTAATTGGGAGCAACTATATTTATTTTCCATAGAAAAAACTACATTTGGAAGTGTTTTTGCATAATCTACTAGGGATGGAACATCCATATATCCAGCAATATTAATACCACACCGACAAATGAATACACCTATTCGAGGTTCGTCTTTTGGTTTCACTGGTTTAAGAGGGGGGAGTTCTACTATTGTATCCTCTCCACTCAAAGGAATTGCATGGGTGGCAGCTAATGCGGCAGCTCCACCTGCTTTTGCTACAGAATTTGCAATATCATCGGGAGATTGACATGAACCAGTTACGTAGATTCCATCACGAGTAGAGCGAAGATCCTCAGTAGAATCTTTGGTTTTGAAAAACCCTAGTTCATTTTGCTCAATTCCTAATATTTTCGCTAGATTTTCTGCATCCTTTCGGGGAGTAACTGCATTTGCTAGAATGACAAGATCAAATTCACTGATCTCTACATCTCCGGTATCAAGATTAGCATGTTTAACATAAAGGTTATGGTTTTCTGGATTTTCACGAATATCTCCAGGAATTCCTCTGTAATATATCAAACCATACTCTTCTTTAGCTCTTTCAATAAATTCTTCTTGATTTTTTCCAATTACCCTTATATCGTTAAAAAAAATTGTTACATTAGTATCAGGAGAATGTTCTCTTGTTACAACTCCTTCCTTCGTTTGATACATACAACAAAATTTTGAACAATATGAACAGAGGTCCTCATTTCTAGAACCAACGCAACTTATAAATCCAATATTATGAGCATGTTTTTTATCCGAAGGTCTTAATAATTCACCTCCGGTAGGTCCCGATGCACTTAGTAAGCGTTCATACTGCATAGCAGTAATAACATTAGGATATTCATTATAGTGATAACGATCAAGAACAGTTGGATCCAATAGATCAATCCCTGTCGCACAGATTATAGAAGCTACATTATACTCGACAATTTCATCTTGCATATCCCAATTAATAGCTCCAGCCTCACACTCTTTTTCACAGAGTTTACAAGCATTTTTTGTAAGATATAAGCATGTTTCCGCATCAATGACAGCCTTTCGTGGAACTGCTTGGGGAAATGGAATATATATACTCGTCCTATTTCCCATACCTTCTTCGAATTCACTAGGTATTTTTTTCATCGGGCATTTTTCACTACAAGCTCCACATCCCGTACATTTTTCCCAATCAACATATGTCGATTTCTTTAGTATTTTTACATTAAAATTTCCAGCTTCACCTGATACTTCTCTGACTTCTGAATAAGCAAGGAGCTCAACATTAGGATGCCTAGAGACTTCTACCATTTTAGGAGCAAGGATACATATACTGCAATCTAAAGTAGGGAAAGTCTTATCAAGTTGTGCCATTCGCCCCCCAACGGAAGAAGTTCTTTCCACCAGTATTACTCGATATCCTTGTTCACCGAGAGTTAATGCTGCTTCTATTCCGCTTATCCCGGCGCCAATAATTAATATATTGTTATTTGTCATTATTCTTCAGTTTTTTGTTATAATTTATGTAATAAAGTCTATTCTTTTAGAAATATTCTAATCAATAAGAAAATTGCTATTAATTCTGATAATATATAACGATTTAATGATACTATTCGACAGATTTCTATATAAAACTTTTGTGTTTTGACTAATTTAGACACTATACTATTGATTTCTTACGGAAAAAGTGGCTTATTGATCAATTTTTACTAAGAAACTTATTGATTTTGCTAATATCAATAAATTTATGGAATCATAAAACTGTCAAATATATACTCAAAAAATTAACCCTTCTGTTGACTCAAGACAATCTTGAATAGAAAATGTGGAAATGATCAATCTTATAGTTCATAAATATAACTTTGTATTTCGAAAATTCAATTAGATTTTATGAGTAAAATTGAAAAGAAATTGAAGATTTTAATATTTAAAGTACAGACGAATTATTATCTATGTAATAAAAAATAATAATTAACATATTACATCCTTTTATATAAGAAAAATCTAACTTAAAATTGCATTATTAAATATTTGGTGATCGTTTGAAAATCGTTGTCTCGGGTCCATTACAGTCGGGAAAATCAAGTTATATAAAAGCTTTAGATCAAAATGCATTGAATGTTGAAGCAAAAGGTAAGGATGAGAAGTTCTATACAGTTGGGATGGATCTAGGATCAGTTAAACTAAATGGTTTTGAGTGTTTTCTGTTTGGTACGCCAGGACTCCTTAGATTCTCGATCATGAGAAGTATAGTAACTCAGGGGGGTGATGGTATTATATTTATTTTTGATGCGATAGCTCCTGAAAAAGATGATAGTGCAATTATGATACTAAATTCGGTTAGAAAATTATTACCCTCGAATATTCCTGTAGTTTTTTTGGCTAATAAGCAGGATGTTGAGGGTGCTCGATCTCCGGAAGTAATACGCCAGCAAAATTATCTGCCTGAGAATAGTAAAATATTTCCAACAAGTACAAAAACAGGTTTAAACATAAAAGAGTCAATAACACATCTAGTTAATGTTATATATGATGATTATTCCTCATTGCTACAAATCTTAAAAACATATGAGACTGATATTCAAGGATTAGGAGAGGAACTGAATAAAGATCGTGCTGAGATGAGAGATTTACTTAATAATCTTGAAATAAAGAGATTCATTGAGGTAGATAGGGTAAAAAAAACCTATAAAGTAAGAAGTGGATTAAAGCATTTAGTGTAATTGAATTGTTTTAATCTATAACTATTTTAATAGAAAAGGTGAAATCTCTTCCATATCATAAGTATTTATAAGGTTTATCAAACTTTTTCTCTGATCATTTAAAGTATCCCAAAAGATTTGCGGGACGTTGATTTCCTTTTTATACATGGATTCTATGCGATCTAATTTTTCTAGAAGTTTTGTGGTACGAATAGAGAATTGTTCAATATAATCTGTTTCTTTATAATCTTTATTAAGATATTGTTTGAATAATATTTTTAAGTCTGAATATAATGGGAGATAGCCAATCGGTGTTTCTATTGCCTTATAATCATCTTGTGTTCTACCTTCTGCCCAAATAATCCAGCAAAGTTTATCTAAAATTCCATTTAAATATTTTCCTTCTTTATTTCTAAGAAAATAATTTGTTGCAAACACTTTTGGGCAAATATTTAATTTTTTACCAAAATCTAAATGATTTTTGAGATATTTCCCTAAACTAACAACGATGAAATCTAAGTTTGCCATTGGTTGTTGTACTCTTACACCCTCAGCACCTAAGGTAGCAGAAGTTGTTTCTGATTCAATTGAAGCACCTATGAAAACCCCATGCTCCCAATTCAAACTTTCGAGGACGGGTGGCATTGTGTTACTATCCCGTCCACCATAGAATATTCCAGAGATAGGAACACCTTCTGAATTATGCAGATTTTCATCAGCATTGCTCAATTCTTCAATTCTAATTGTGTATCGCGCATTAGGATGAGCATGTGGAATTTCTTTCTTATTAATGTCTTCTTTACCAATATTCCAATCACCTGAAAAATTAATACCTTTAACTGGGATTGATCTGCCATCACCAATCCAATATGGGGTACCCTCAGCTACTAATACATTACTAAAAATGGTCTCTCTTGGAGTGGTTAACGCTTCAAAAATAACGGGGTCATCCTTAGGATTAACATCTTTAATAATACCAAAAATACCTCTCTCGATATTTACAGCATGAACATATCCATCATTCCAAGCTCGAAGATAGGCAATATCATCACCCACTATTGTTTGACCAGGTAACATGGCTGTACTAGTTTTACCACAAGCGCTTGGAAAAGCTCCACAGAAATATGATACTCTATTTTTTCCTTCAGGATGTACACCTAGAATGAAATAGTGCTCAGTTAACCAATCCTCATTATTGGATTTATAAATTGCGAGTCTTAAAGCCAATTTTTTTAATCCAAGACTATTTCCAGCATATTGATTATTAACAGATAGCACACATCCTTCTTGTAGATCCACATAAATTCGTCTCTTATCGAGATTTTTTGTTACTGGAGGATCTCCAATTAATTCTCCAGAGGAATGAATGAAGTAGAAAAATTCATCAGATCCACTCAATTTTTTAAATTCTTTATAACCTGCTCGATAAAGTAGGTCTTCTGAATGAGCCACATAAAAAGAATCTGTAAGCTGAAGGGCAAGGATTGAGAATTCTGAATTTTTAGGACCTAAGCAAAAAAAACGTACTACACATTCGTGACCTTCCATACAACCATTCATGATCTCCAAAATTTCCTTGAGTCCTTCTTCTCTCTCTATAGTATTTATAGCAGGAGGGTGATATTGTCCATTTGGGATTAAAACTTTTGTATTTTTTTTATCTCTTGCTTGATCGTGATTTGACATTGAAAAGAATCCATCAAAATGGATAGTGTGCCCATCGATATCTAATTTTGCCTCCTCGCCAATTTCAATAGCTCTTCGCCTACAATATTCAATATCTTCTTTTGAATCTGTTATTACAGTAACTTTTGAAGGCTTACATAAATCGATAAATTCATTTACAATCTTTAGAACCTTTTCATTATTTAATGCTTTTAATTTGTCAAGATTTTCTTGATTAATAATCTCCATGTTAATAACAGTTTAATCATGCTTTGATAATATTATCTTTTAGTATCAAATGTGTAATAGGAAAATTCTGTATCTATATTAACTTTTTCTAGTCTTGAATGAAGATTTACGGAAATTAAGACGATCTTGAGTAAATATTACATTTAAAATTTCAAAACCTTAATTATATGTAAAAAAAATAATGAAAAAAAGAAAAAAAAGAAAAATAGGCTATATTTATAGTCCTTCAGTTTTTGATCCTTTTGCGCTAATGATTCGGTCAATTCTTAAAATAAGATTTGCTAACTCGCTTCCAGATTTGATAATGTGGTTAATTAACTCAGCGGGTTCAATGATACCTTTTTTGAAATTGTCTCCGATTGTATTAGTTATTGTGTCGATGCCAATCCACTTATCTGCATCCGTTTTATGCGCAGCTCTTAACTCAGTGATCTTCTCAATCTCTTCTAATCCTGCGTTCTTGATTAAGGTTCTAGGAATCTCTTCAAGGGCAAGGGCAAAAGCATTTACAGCAAGTTGTTCTTTTCCGCCGATTTCATTGGCATAAGCCCTAATTCGTTTAGCAAGTTCCATGTAAATAGCGCCGCCACCAGCGACAATTATTTTTCCATCCATTACTTTACTAATCACACACAATACATCATGCAATGAGACTTCTGCGGTGCTAAGAATCTTGTCAAGTCCACCTTTGAGTAGGATGGAAACAGATTTTGGATTTTTACATCCTGTAATTAAAGTATATTCATCGTCACCCAGTTTTTCAAATAAGATTTTTTCAGCAAATCCTAAATCTTCATCTGAAAGAGAGGTTAAATCATCAACTAATTTTGCATCTACAGCCTTTAGGATAGATTTATAATCACTTTCACCGACATTCTTAATAGCGGCTATTCCCTCTTTTGCTAAATAGGCTCCAAATTTATCAGAAATATCACTACTATTAACAATCATGTTTACTCCTAAATCTTTAAAGATTTTTAAATAATCTTGAAGAATTTTGTCTTCTTGATTTAGAAAGCCTTGTATCTCTGCGGGACTGGAGATTCGAACTTGTGCATCAAATTCAGTCTTTTTTACATCGAGCTTCTTTCTCACAACTGCAATCTTAGCTTCATTTATCACATGAGGCATCATGGCGTTGACCTTTTCTTTTTGAATATAAACCCCGTTAATTAATTCACTATCCTTTAATGATTTCCCAGGAGCTTTTACAATTTTTACATCTGCAACTTTACTAAATGTATTTCCTTTGTCATCTGCTATTTGTTTCACAGCTTTTAAAGCCAATTCCGCAAAAAACTCCTTTAATGGAGAGATATCTTTCGCATTCATAGCAGTTTTAGCCACATTCAAAAATACTTCATCATTATCTTTAGAAATAGTCTCTGCAATCTCTTTAATAATTTCAAGTGATTTATCAGCTGCTAATTTATATCCATGAGTGATTGGTTTTGGATGAATATCTTGTTCAATTAAATCTAATGCATTATCTAATAATGCAGCGGAAAAGATCACGGCAGATGTTGTCCCATCTCCTATATCATCATCAATTGACTTAGCCACGTTTACCATCATGTTTGCAGCAATATTTTCGATATCGAGATTCTTTAATATTTCAGCACCATCGTTAGTGATTGTAACATCTCCCATAGAGTCAACCAGCATCTTTGACATACCCTTTGGGCCTAATGTGGACCGTACAGATTCCGCAATAGCCACCATCGCCGAAATATTTTGTTTTCGGGCCTCTTTCTCGCGAACCTCTTCTGTTCCTTCTTTTAGTATAATAATTGGAACGCCTGACATATTTTTTCACAATTTTATGATCTTTTTGAATTCTTTTTATTTGTGATTTAGGGATCTATATATATAAAATTAAAAAAAGTTTACTTTTTTCAATAAAAAAGGTAAATGATGGGTTTTCTCGATATTAGCCCTTTTTACAAGAAAATTTAGTGGTATTTGAGGTGAAATCATTTATAACAAGGAATGGTGTTTTACGTTTTGCTAAGGTTCTTTTATATCTCCTATATTGACATATGAACTGTTTTTATATTCTTTCAAAACCATATTCGAGTTAGTTCGTGTGACATATTCTTTTTGGTTTAATTCTCGGATGAAACTATGAACATCTTCACTGTTTTTAAACCGACAAATAAGGGCAGCAGATTGTTCACCAGTGGTATGAAAAATAGAGCAGACTTCAGGAATATCCTTGAGGTCTTCTAAAATTTCTTCTGTGTGTTTTCCATCTACGTTAATCCTTATTAAGAATGTCAATTTGTATCCTAATCTTTCATTGTTTAATCGCAAAGTGTATCCCTGAACGACTCCAGAATCTCTAAGTTTTGAAATTCTATTATGAATTGTTCCAATTGAAATTCCCAGTCGATCTTGAATTTCTCTGTAGCTTGTACGAGCATCTGATTGCAAAATTCTTATAATATTTTTATCAATATCATCGAGAGCTTTCTCTTTTTTCATAAAGGGCAACTCTATTATGGATAAAAAATTTTTAAATAAAACCAATATAAATTATTGTAAAAAATATATAAAACTTTAGAAATTCTAAATAAAAATCTCTTTTTTTATGAAAATTGTTTAAATTTATTTTCTATATATATCTTTAGGATCAAAAATTCTAGGTCTAATTTCATTGAATTTTCCATCATGAAAGGTTCTATAAAAGCAAGAATAATAACCTTCATGACAAGCAGCCCCAATTTGCTTTACTTTCATCAGAATAGAATCATTATCACAATCTATTACTATTTCTTTGATTTCTTGTAAATGACCGCTAGTTTCTCCCTTTTTCCACATCTCTTGCCTCGATCTTGAATAATAATGCATATATCCCGTTTCTAAAGATTTTTTGATAGCTGCTTTATTAGCAAAAGCTATCATTAAAACTTCATTAGTTTTTTGATCTTGAGTTATTATCGGAATTAATTCACCTTCAATCTTTGTAAAATTTAATGCGTTTATTAACACTTCAATTTCGTCTTTAGAAAATATTTTCATAGTTATCAAAATTTATTATGCTTTATTAATAATTTATTAATATCAAACTAAAAACAATTGGAGAAAAACATGTCAGACGATTTTAGAATTGATCCATGGGGAGCCTCAGCTCTCGAAGAGGAAGATTATGCTAGACTTATTCAAGAGTTTGGGATTGAGGAAATAACCGAATCACTAAGGCAAAAAATGCTTAAAAATCGATTTATTAGAAGGAAAATCATATTTGGTCATCGTGATTTAAATCTTATTTTTAAAGCCATCGAAAAAAGTCAACCCTGGGCTGTTATGAGTGGAATTAAACCATCTGGACCGTTCCATTTAGGAACATTGACAACGGCCTTAGAAATCGTAGAATTTCAGAAAATGGGAGGAAAAGCATATTATGCCATCGCAGACATCGAAAGCTGGAACGATAACGGGATTCCTTGGGACGAAGCTGAGGAAGCAGCTGTCGATAATATTGCTGATATATTAGCTTTAGGTTTAGATCCTTCCCCAGATAAAGCGTATATTTGGCGACAATCTAAAGAACCGATTGTAAAAGATGTTTGCTTTAAGGTAAGTAGATTAGTCACCCAGAATATGTTAAATGCTATTTATGGGGAACGAACATTTGGTCTATATATTTCTTCATTAGTTCAAGTAGGGGATATAGTATTACCACAAATATTGGACGGTTTGCAGCCAACTGTTGTACCAGTAGGCATTGATCAGGATCCTCATATACGTCTTACCAGGGATTTAACCCGCAGAAATTACAAGAAATTTTTCTTACCAGGGTCAACGTATCATTATTTGTTATCTGGTATAGATGGATCAGAAAAAATGGCTAAGAGAAATCCTAATAGTTATTTTACGTTTAATGAACCTATTGAATCAATTGAAAGAAAAGTTAAGGGAGCTTTAACTGGTGGGAGACGGAACCTGAAAGAGCAGCGTGAGTTAGGGGGAGAACCTCAAAAGTGCATGATCTACAAAATTCTGATGTATCATTTTGAAGAAGATGATGAAAAATTGGCGGATGATTTTGAAATGTGTGTTAAAGGAGAATTAATGTGTGGAGATCATAAAAAAGAATGCGTTGAGAAAGTTTTAAAATTTATTGAAAATCATCGTAAGAAAAAGGAAAAATTAATTGATAAAGCAAAAAACTTGTTAAAAATAGATTAAATTATTCTGTTAAACTAATTCTTTTAAAATCTGTATTAAATCTTCAAGAAATTCTGGAAAATTCGATAATAAATCGTCTTTTTGGCTCTGTTTTGTTGCGGCAGAAATAAAAAATAATTCTGATCCTAATTTCAATCTATGTAAATAGGAGAAAAGCGAGTGCTCAAATGAGGAAATATCATGATCGTATTCATATGTCGATTCCTCTTCCATCCTTTTAAGCAAGAATAGATGTTCTTTGATTGATTCTAATAATTCAAGATAAACATCGGGATCTATATCACTGTAATATTCAGAAATTATGATACCATTTCTGTCAAATACAAGAAGGGCCTGACTCTTGAAAACGTCTATATATTTCTCTAATAATTCAGAGAGTTCAAAAAATTTATCATCAAAAACAGAAAGTCCATATGATACTAATTGCACAATAGAAATGATATCATAAATAGAAGTCTGTTGAAAAAGGATTTTAAAATTAGAATATTTATCTAATATTTTTGTTCTTAATTCATCAATATATTGTAAAATCTCTTCATTTCCTCTCAAATCGGGATCATACTTATGAAAAGTTATTATTAATGGTACATCCATTTCACTTTCTGAAAAAAAAGTTAAAATTGCGTCTAAATACTCAAGTGAGTTCTCAAACCTTTCAGGGTCTTGGATATCAATCACATAGATGAGTAAATCAGTAGAATCAAAATAAACATCCTGATAGTTTATATAGATTTCTCGGTACTGATTTTGACCACCCATATCCCAGAATATGGTATTATTCCTCAAAAAATTCATCTTATGATACTCAACCCTAATGGTTGGCTTCAATTGAACAATATCTTTTTGAAAATCATATTTTTTATCTAAAGCAGTCAAGATTGATGTTTTACCTGCGTTGTCAAGCCCGCTAATAATAACTTTTAAAAGAGTTTCCATTAATTTTAACACGTTTACGATTTTTAGATTTAATAAGATAATATTCTAAACTAATTTAAACTTCTTGGAATGTAGGTTTTTTGTTTCAAATTCCTATACAATAGTATATTGCTTGCTATAATATTGAGATATAATGCAAATATTACTCCTATATTTATAATTTCTTCTTTCTAAGAGAATCTCTTTAAAAATTAATGGTTTTAGTGCAACAAAGATGACATATAAATGATATTTATATTTTTTATAGCGATTAGTGTAATTTTACTAAATGAACTAGATATTTAATGGGGATGATATTATTGCCTGAAGTTGAGAATAATTTTTTAGAAAATTTAGAATATCAGATAAGTATTCTAGAAAAATCTGAAGAAGCATATAAGAAAATTCCGGTATTTGCGGAACAATTGAAACTATTTGATAATTCTGTCATGAATCTTAGAGATAAATTCGAGAAAATACATCTTAGAGATAAATATCAGATTATTATTGAAGAATTAGAAGATTTAATAAAACAATCTAAAAAATAAATTTTCTTTGTTATTTTTTTTAAAAAAATAGAAGGATTTTACTCACCAATAATTGTACAATAAATTGTTCTTGAGCGAGGTTTTTCGTCACATTCGATGAAAATTATTTGTTGCCAAGTTCCTAAGATTAATTTTTGGTTTTTAAATGGAAAGCTTTGTGAAGTTTTAATTAGAAAACTTCTCAAATGCCCTGCTCCATTGTAATCGTGCCATGTTTTATGGTGAACATAGTTTTTTTCATAAGGGATTAATTTTTCTAATATATCTTTGATATCATGATCTACTAAACCCGGTTCATACTCAGTAGTGGATATTGCACCTGTTGAACCAGGTATATGTACATTTACTATCCCGTTTTTAAATCCGCTACTTTTAATAGAATTTTGAACTTGATGCGTGATGTTAATAACATCACAATAAGCTTTAGATTTTAAAGTGAATGTTTGGAAATTTACGGTCATTTTAATTTCTTTTTATATTCACAAGAGTTTATATTTTTAATTTGTTTTATTATTGATTTTGGTAAGTTTGTTTCGTCCCCTTCTTTTAGAGCAAAAACTTTAGTCAAAATCAGGAGTTCGCTTTGATTGAATCCTTTAATATTAGTCCAGCCATTTGAATCTCCTACCTCGATACATATATAATAGGGGGATTTCTTAAACTTAGGACAATTTTTATCTTTACATTTCTCGCAAATTTTAGGAAAATAATATGCATTTCCATTTTTCAAGTAAATGGAGAACCAACCAAAATGTTTATTCTCTATTTTAACCCAATTAAGATAATCAAAATCGATTTCTAAATCTAATTTATGAAGGTATTTACTTAATAAATTAGTATTAACGATTTGATTGATTTTTAATGTCTGAGTCTCCGGTTCATAATATTCATCACACTCGTCTCTAATCTCTTTATGACCGAATAGAGAAGTATGTGTTATAAAGTTAATAATGAATTTATTCTCTATTTCTTTCATTTTTGCTTTTTTTTTTAAAAACTTAGAAATTTGTTTGAGTATTTCATCAGGATCTGAAATTTCTTTCATTTTAAAATTATTTTCTTCAATGATTAAGTTAATTTCTTCATTTATAATGAGATAGTTTAATGTCTTTTCCCTAGAATGTTTTTCAAGAATGATACAAAATAGAAGGGGTATGTCTGGTATTTTTGATTGAAGTTCATTAAAATATTGTCTAAATTGATCAATTTTAGATTCAGATATAAAGATTATTATAGCATCAGCTCCAGAATAAAAAACTGTACGTAAGAATGCCCTACGTTGACCACAATCTATATTCCATAGTAAATATTCAAATTTTTGTTTTGGTTTGTAAAAATAATCTATTTTACTAATATTTACACCAATATTTTCTTTATTCTGTATAGGAAGGCAATTTGAGCTCAAACTTTCTTGAAACTTGTTTTTGGTTTGTTCTAAACCACCTAAAATAACGATTTTTTTCTTGTAATAAAACTGGAGCGTTTCTAAAGTTTCATATGAGTTCAACTTTACTTCCTCTAAATATTATAGATTTAAATATAGATCCATTTAATAATAAAATTTTTTATGAATTTTAATTTATTAATTTTAACCACTTTCAAATTTATGGAATACTGATGAAAAAATTAGATGAATTCTTAAAGAAGATTCACAACCCTAAGTCTCAAATTCCTGAATACGTAAGCATAATAATAAAACCTGGGAAAAAAGTTGTAAATATTAAAATTAAAAAAGAAACTGAAAATATATTAAAAATAATTGCGCATGAAGAAAATCAAACCGGGTGGTTTCTCCATTCTGTACACATTCCACTAAAAAATTTAGGTTTAACATATGATTCTAAGGATAAAGAAATATTAGAATATTTATCAGATCCGATTAAAATTGGAAATAAACCAACTAGAGAATATGTAGAAAACATTTTAAGAAAATATCTTGACATCCTTCCAGAAAAGAAGAAACATTTCTTTAAAACTGAACGATATAAGAAAAAGAAAGAATTTAAGACTGGAGCTCAATTGAAAGGATTTTAACTTCTCAATGGCATATCTTTTAAGTCAAAAAATTCTTCACGCGTTGGTTTTCTCTCACGATATGGATTTTTTAGATCATCAATTTTCCTACCAAAACTTATATAACCACTATGTCCAACCATTCTAGACTCAGGACGAGTGGCATTTTTCTTAACCTGAATTTTCCTTTTAATCAGCTCATATGTACTAATCTCTATAAAATTATTTTCCTTCATTGCGAATGTTGTTTTTTTTACTTGTTCAATAGTGGGGGAAAAAGAAACCATTGTTCCGCTTAATTTGAGATAACTCATTGCTTTCTCAATTGCAAGCCATGGTTCAGCAAGATCTAAGACCACGGAGTCAATATCTTTCAAATTTAAATTATCAGTAATAATGTTCCCATACTCTATTGACACAATGTTTTCCAACTTAGCTCTTTCTATATTCTTTCTAGCATTTTTGATTGATTTTTCACGAATATCATAGGAGTATATATGACCACTAGGCCGAACATAATTGCCTAAAATACAGGTTAATGCCCCAGAACCACATCCTGCTTCAATGACCCGGCTGCCCGGTCCAATCCCAGAGTAAAGCAAAATCATTCCAGCATCTTCAGGATATATAATTTGAGTCTTTCGAGTCATATGAAGCACATAATCAGAGGGCATTGGTTTTAACACATAAAATTTATACCCTTGTGTTTCATATGGTTTTGAGAATATTACTGTTCCATAACTTTTTCCTATAATCTCATCAAATTCAATAATTCCTCTGTGGGTGTGAAAACTACCTCCTCCTTTTACTTGGACTAACCATCTTCTTTTATCATCAAGGATTAAAAAGACTAAATCGTTTTCTTTTACTTTCTCAGAGGTCATTTTAGGAATATTTTTTATTATTTCTAATGTTAATAAATCTTTAATTTTTTCCCCAATAGCTCTATTTAAATTATTATTTTATTTACAAAAAATATATAAAACATATAAAATTGTCATAATTAACCTCTTTAAATAAATTCTCTTGTACAAATACTCTTTAAAGTATGAATTTATGAGTAGAAATAATCCTAATAACTCGCAAAACTCTCATACAGATTTTAAGGGACTTCAAAGCTTAAGTGAGGATTTAAGAAAAAAACGAGACGATCTTAACCTTAAAACTAAAGAATTTATTAACGATCTGCAGGAAATAGAAACTGAAATTAATGAAAATTTAAAAATGGCTAAGGAGAAATATAAAAAGAGAAGAGATTATTGGAATAACAAGGTTAAGGAATTAAAAAAAAAAAAAGAGGAATATAAAGCTTTATTTGATCTATTATTAGAAGAAAAAAAATCTATTCAGAAGAAGAGTAAAAGCTCAGATAAGCTTATAT
>JAHQWY010000395.1 GCA_029856445.1 Promethearchaeia archaeon | reverse complement strand
GAAATTTATCAGTTAAAAAGGAGAAAAGAACCTTACAAACATTTATTTAAACCATAATAATTAAGAGAATCTGAAAATAAAAATGGATGCATCAAAGTATTATAAGCTCGAAGGAGACAAGTTAGTTAGGACTCATAGGTCATGTCCTAAATGTGGTCCTAGTTATTTTTTAGCAAATCATTATGACAGATGGAGTTGTGGTAAATGTGGTTATGCTGTATTTAAAAGAAAGGGTGCTGCTAAAGGAAAGGCTGCTAGAAGATCTCCTCGAAAACGAGTAAAGTCTATGGAGAGCTAAATTTAACTTAAAATTCTTAATAATTTAACTCTAGATTAAAATTCTTTTTGAAAAATTCACTATTAATTTAAGATTTTAAGGTTTCTATTAGCAATTTTTGGCGGAATTAATGAAAAAATTCTGTTTAGGTATTGAAAGTACAGCACACACTTGGGGTGTGGGTATAGTTGATTTTGAAGGAGGAGTACACTCCATCATAAACAATACTTTCATACCTGAAAAAGGTGGGCTTCACCCCGCATTGGTACGAGAACATCACCTAAATAATTTTACAGACGTAATCGTTAAAGCTCTTTTAGAAGCAAATCTAACAATAAAAGATATTAATCTAATTGCTTTTAGTCAAAGTCCTGGATTAGGACCTGTCTTAAAAATAGGGGCTTTAGTTGCCAGAATATTGAGTCAGCTTTTAAAGATTCCTCTTGTAGGTGTGAATCACTGCATAGCACATGTAGAAATCGGACGTTTAAAATGTAAGATTGAAAATCCCTTAACTCTATACGTTTCTGGTGGTAATACAATTATTAGTGCTTATGAATCACAAAGGTATCAGATTTTTGGGGAAACTCTTGATTTAGCAGTGGGTAATATGATTGATTCTTTCGCTCGAGATGCTGGATTAACTCATCCTGGAGGACCCAAGATTGAAAAATTAGCATTAAACTCAAAAAAATATCTAGAATTACCTTATATTGTTAAAGGAATGGACTTATCATTTTCAGGACTCTATACGGCAGCTAAAAGATTATTAGAATCTCCGGATTTTAATAATAAATATAATTTAAATGATATTGCTAATTCACTTCAAGAAACTGCTTTTGCCATGTTAACTGAGGTAACTGAACGGGCACTTGCTCATACTGAGATAAAAGAGGTATTACTTACCGGGGGAGTAGCAGCAAATAAAAGGCTACAGGAAATGATTCAATATATTAGTAATGAACATGATGCTCGGTTTGAAGTAGTTCCTTTAAAATATGCTGGTGATAATGGCGCAATGATTGCATGGACTGGAATTTTAAGATATTTATCTGAAGGTGGGCATGAAATAACAGAAACTATAATCAAACCTAAAGAAAGGATGGACAATATTGCAGTTCCATGGAGGTCTAAAAGGGAAACATGAGTTCTGAGATATATAAAGAGAAATTAATTCACAAGGGAGCTGAAGCAAGTCTTTGGCTTGGTTATTGGTTTGGAAAAAAGGCACTATTCAAATATCGAGTTCCGAAAAAATATCGTTTAGAAGAAATTGATAAAAAAATTCGAACTGAACGGACTGTGAATGAAGCAAAAGCATTAATCAAAGTTAAATCCTATGGTTTAAATGTCCCTCAAGTTTTTGAAATCGATATTCAAAATCCAACTATAGTAATGAAATATATTGAAGGAGAAAAGCTTAAAAATTTCTTAAAATATTTAGATAATACCAAGAAAGAGAAATATTTTAAGCAAATTGGCATTTTTATAGCTAAGTTACACATAAACGGGCATATCCATGGTGATATTACTACTAGCAACTTAATAATTACGAAGGAAGAAAAGATATTTCTTATTGATTTTGGATTACATGATTACTCTGATACCATAGAAGATAAAAGCGTAGATCTTCATCTTTTTAAGAGAGTGTTAATTTCCTCCCATGGAAATGACTATAACTTATGTTTTAAAGCTTTTATTGAAGGCTATAAATCCGAATACGAGAAAACAAACAAGAGTGAATGTAATCAGATTATTAACAACATTAAAGCCATCGAAACAAGAGGAAGATATGTGAAATCAGAAGATAGATTATAACATATAATTCTCATGTAAAGAGAGGATTATTAAAGATTCCTTGTGTTTTTAATAAGAATAAAATATTTTCAATCATACTCTTATTTATTCATATAAATTGTTCATCTAAATAATTAAATAATCAAAATAATTTATATCTGATATTGAAATCTTTAAATACTATAAATAGAGATAAATAAATTTATATTGATATTTTACTTACTATATAATATCAGAAAAGAGTGAAAAGAGTAGGGACAAGAATATATCTGAGTTTCTTATTCACTTTTTCGTTTGTTAGCAAAAACAATTTAAATTCCATGTAACTTGGAGTTAAATAAATGATGAGTAGTGAGAAAGAGAAAACTAAACCTAAAATGGTTAACATTACTATCAATTTACCTGAAATTTATGATCAAAATATTCAGAAGCTTATAAAAATGAAGATTGTCCCTAGTCGATCTGAAGCAATTCGCATTGCACTACGAGAATTTTTACATAACGAGTATAATAATCTAAAATTGCTAGGATTTTTTGAAGAAAATGTATAAAATCCTTGTAAAATCATAGATCACTCTAAATTTTTCTAAAATGGTTAAATCAAAGTATTTCTTCATTTGCTTATAGTTAAAATTTAAAATTCTAATTTACTTAGTTTTACTATAGTAATTCAAAAACGGAAAAAAGGACTGTGATATTTTATAGCATTTATGAAAATGGAGCTCTACGGAAAGTCAATAAAGTTGATTTTAGTAATAGTAAAGTTTATTTAATTGATGATTTTAAAACGATATATTTATGGCATGGCTCAAGTTCGTCCAAAAGAAAAAGAGATTTTAGTAAGAAAAGAGCAGATAATTTAAACAATAAAAGGAAAACTCCTGCAAAAATTCAAGTAATACATCAAAATAAGGAATTTGGAGCCTTTCTTGCCATTATGGATCTTCTTAAAAAGGGTTTAGGTGATGAAACATCTTTAGAAAAAAGAGGAGAATTACAAATAGAAATTGAAGATACATTGGAACTTGTTGAATCGGGATTAGAAATGGACCTTGAAGCAGAGATTACTCTTGCTGCTCACGAACTTTCTACCCAAAAAGTAACTTATGAGGATTTATCTAAACAGTTAGCTAGATTACAATTAACTCTTTTAAAAGAGAATAAGGAACCT
>JAHQWY010000394.1 GCA_029856445.1 Promethearchaeia archaeon | reverse complement strand
GTTTCTGATGTTTTTAAAGTGTTGATAAAATCTGATCTACATGATGAAAAAATGACCTGTATTTTGTTACTAAATAGATTTAAAAAGAATTTCACTAAAAAAACAATTGAAATGATTCAGAAATTTATACCTTCTTATTTCGATACATGGGCTATTACGGATACAACCATGATAAGAGTTATTGGTCCATTTTTAGGAAAAAAAGGGAATGAAGAGTTAGCTCAAGAAACGATAGCAGAGTGGTCCACATCTGATAATTTGTGGCTTAAACGTGCATCATTGGTAATCTTACTTAAATTAATAATGATAAATAAAGATTTCGACGAGGAATATGTATTTGGGATTATTGAAAAAATGCTGAAATACCCAGAGGACTACATTCATAAAGGTATTGGATGGCTTTTAAAAACGTGTTCGAAATTTCAGCCCGAAATAATTTATCGATACTTATTGAGAAACAATACTAAGCTTCCTCGTCAAATATTAAGATATGGGAGTGAAAAATTGCCAAAAGAAAAAAGATTAGAAATTTTAAGTCGGTAGCTCTCTGTGTGCCTTTTTCTAACACCTTTTAATATAATATGTTATATTTGTTAAGAATTACATTTAATTTGGTACTTTCCATCAATTAGTTAAAAGCACAAATATATTTAGAAGGTGATTTATAAAATTCGTAAATGAACTAATTGTTTTCATTGGAAAAGAATCCTGTTAATTCTATTGTTTTTAATACCCATAATCTCGATAATAAACGTTAGAGCTAGTAAAACGAATAGTAGTGAATTTTTAAATAATTTTGATGGGATTTATCATTTAGAATACTTTATACAATTCACACCCTATAAGAATGGCTATTCAACAACCAAATATGCTATAGATCTTGAAAGATACAATAAAAGCGGAGAAGATTACATGAAAGTTTCACTATATTATAAAGACTCACAATTAACACATTTCAATGACAATTATAGTTATATAATCTCTCTGACTTCTCGAGAGCTACTTGAACCGAGTAAAAATAAGTATAATGAATATCTTTCAGGTACTCATACCGAATTATTTTTAAATATTTCAGAGTTTGAGAGTTCCCCTAAAATCCGTATTGATGAACCATTAACTTTCTCTGATTATTTTAAAGATTATCAAGATCCTCAATCACTTAGAAGTGATGTAACATTTAGCTATGTTGGGATAGAGAAATACGATTCAAATTTGTTATATGATTTTACAACATTCCATTATAACATAAAACATGTTATATGGACAGACGGGGATTTTTGAAGTACATTCTTTGCAGAAATAGATTATTATTTTGATAATAATACAGGGACCCTTGTAGCGGAAAATATTTATGGGTACCTATATCATTACAAATCAGACTCGATTTCAAATGAGATCTATATTACTCGTACTCTTGCTCTAATTAATCAGACTATAATAATGAATTCTTATGAAGCAATGAATATTGATAGAACTCCTACAGAACCCGGTGATTCAATAAAACTTGACTGGAATTATCCGATTCTTATAATAATCATTTCAGCAGGAATTCTGATATTATACAATAGAAAAAAAATATTAAAAGAAAAAAGGAATTAAATCAATGAAATCGCGTTATAAACCTTTGGAAACGCGGTTGAGAGAAAGGAATGCCCCTTTTTAATTCCAATAATTATTGACTTCTACTTCTTATAGTGAAAAAATTATCATAAAAAAATTAACACAAATTTTAAAGAAATCTAATCTTTAGTCAGATAATATTTAATATTTAACTAGAAGAAGTATCAACTATGTCAGAAGAGAATTTATCAAAAAATAATGATTTTACTATTGAGGAATTGGTATTTCTCATAAAAAACCTGTTAGAGAAATTTAACAAATCTGAAATTATATTAGATGAGATTGAGGGATGGAAAGGAATTCTCCAATTCAATTTAAACGATAATGAGTATTTTTATATTTTCAATTCTGGATCAAAATTGGAATATGTTGAGGATAGAGCTGGTGAGCCAGATTGTACATTAAAAATAACCCCAACCTTGGTCAAGAAAATATTTTCTGGAGAAATGGACATTAGGAGTTACTTTGACGCTTTAATGAATAAAAAACTTGAAATTCAAGGAGATTCTTCTCATTTTATGAAATTAAATGTATTACTAGAATATCTTGAAGAAAAAAAAAGTCAAGAATTAGAAAGTGGAAAAGAAGATTGGATTATAGAAGCACCAGAGAACCATGGAATGAGATCAGATCTTCTAGAGAATGCTGCTAGAAAATTAAAAGAAATTGATATTAATCGCAATAGTTTTGTGGTAATTCGACATGGAATATTAATTTATGAAAAGTACTATGGTCAACGTAGTTATGAAACACGCCTAAAATGGCATTATGATATTGCTTCTGTTACCAAAACTATAGCTGCTTTAGTTGTTGGAGTTGCAGTAACTAAAGGATTATTTAGTGTCGACGATTTTATTACTGATTGGATTCCCAATCCTGCAAAAGGAATCGTGCCCGGTTCAAAAATTAAGCATGTATTAACCCAAACTTCTGAAACGGAACCAGCAGGAACACATTTTAAGTATAATAGTGATGATGTAGTAAACACCCTAGGTAAAATCATAACTAAAGCATCTGGAATGCCATCTAAAGAGTTTGCACAAACTAATCTCTTCCAGCCCCTAGGTGTTTATAATTACTCTTGGGGTGAAGTAGTAGCTAATATGACAGATCTTCCTATCGGTTATGGGATGAAGATATCCTCTAGAGATGCAGCAAGATTTGGGCAATTAATCCTAAATAAGGGTAAATGGAGTGGTAAACAAATCATATCAGAACAATATATAAACGAAATGATAAAACCTAGTTTTCTCGAGGCTAATAGTGGCTATGGATATCTTGTATGGTTGAATAATTCATTAGGGAAATGGAATAGACCATTTAAAAGTGGCACAGGAAGTATGATCCCTAACGCTCCCGAAGATATGTTTATGGCTACTGGTTTTTATGGTAGATTTATCTTTATCATTCCTAGTTTAGATATCGTTGTTGTTACCTTTGGAAAAAAATTTGTTATGGAAAGTCTTGATACTGCTAGAGAATTTTATAATGCAATTGCTCCAGCATTACCTTCTCAATAATTCATTTAAAATAATATATATTTAATTAATTAAAAAGACAGATATGGTGGCAGAATTATATGAAATACAAGGCGATAATTTTTGATCTTTTTGGTACTCTTGTTGATAGTTATTCAGTTCA
>JAHQWY010000065.1 GCA_029856445.1 Promethearchaeia archaeon | reverse complement strand
GGGGGCTTTAATCGTGGGGCTCCTTATTGCTGTGGGTGTTGGTTTTATTGTTGGGATTCTTTGCCTAAGATTGAAGGGTCCTTATTTAGCATTGGGAACTATGACTATGGGTGTAATGTTGATGAATTTGTATAAAATTCCTAAACTTAAGAAGTATTTATGGGGTGATGAGGGGATACCCAATGTCCCTGCATTATCTCCTAACTCAATAGTAGTTTATTATACCGTATTGGTCATGATGATTATTTCTTTTATAGTAATGATCCAAATTACACGATCAAATATGGGTACTATTTTAAAATCAATTCGGGATGATGAAACCGGAGCAGAAGCATCAGGGATTAACACTACAAAGTACAAAGTAATTGCATTTATGATTAGTAGTTTTTTTGCTGGTCTTGCTGGTGGTCTTATCGTAATGTATAATAGAAGTGTAAACCCATTAATTTTTCAACCATTATTTTCATTTATTGTATTAGTTATGGCAGCTATGGGGGGAATTGCAACAATCTCTGGATCAGCTTTGGGAGCATTCATATGGGTTTTATTACGTGAATTTCTTACGAGTCCTGAGCTGCAAAAAGTAGTTGAAGGTAATGAATTTTTGACTATCTTAACTAGACCAACATTTTTATTTTCTATTCTGCTTATACTTATAATTAGATTTGCATCAGAGGGAATAGTATCAGCAGCCTTAGAAAGATTAAAGAGTTTATGGGATATATTACTTGGAAGATAATTATATGAGCGAAGTAATTATAAAAAAGAAAATTGAAGGAATATGGGAATAATTTTAGAGGTTAAAAATTTAACCAAAAAGTTTGGTGGACTAACAGCTGTAAATGATTTTAGTTTTGAGATCAAAAGAGGAGATTTTGTTGGTCTCATTGGTCCTAATGGTGCAGGTAAAACGACACTTTTTAATTTAATATCAGGATTCGAGAGCCCAACTTCAGGTTCTATTCGGTTTGATGGAGTTGATATTACTAGAAAAAAAACTTATAAAAGAGTGAATTTAGGAATTGCTCGAACATTTCAGTTGGTGAGATCATTCAAATTCCTTAGTATACTCGATAATGTCGCAGTGTCTTGTCTCTCAAAAAGGGGGAGAAAAGCTTCAAGGAAAGTAGGATATAATGAGTATGCAAGCTCAATTCTGGTATCAACGGGTCTTGTAGATAAAGCAAGAATCCCCCCTGTTGTATTACCTCACGGAGATCTGAGAAAATTACAGATTAGCAAAGCTGTTGGTAGTAATCCAGAACTATTATTATTAGATGAACCCTTTAGCGGTTTGTCATTCGAAGAGCAATTAGGAATTACAAACTTGATCAATAAATTACATGATGATGGAGTAACGGTATTTTTAACAGGTCACGTATTACGTGAACTTATGACATTAGTGCCACGAGTACTTGCTATGCATCAAGGTAAACTAATTGCCGATGGACCTCCAAAGGAGGTTGCCAATAATAAAATTGTGCTTGAAGCATATTTAGGAAAAGGTGAAGCGTTTGCTTGAGATAAAAAAAGTATATCATTATTATGGAAAAGCTAAAGCTCTTGAAGAAATTAATTTAAAAATTGAAGAAAGAGCCTTAGATGCGGTTATTGGACCAAATGGTGCTGGTAAATCAACTCTCCTCAGAGTTATTACAGCTTTGGAGGAACCTGACAGAGGTAAAGTGGAATTTCTCGGAGAAAGAATAGATGAATTAAAAACACATAAGATTGCTAAAAAAGGAATCGCTCACTGTCCAGAGCGTCGTCGATTGTTTTATGATATGTCTGTTGAGGATAACCTCAGGATGGGAGCCTATAGGGTCAAGGATAAAGAAAAAAAAAAACAATTAAAAAAATTCGTTTATGAAGTATTTCCACGGCTCAAGGAAAGAAGAAAACAACGAGCTGGAACTTTAAGTGGAGGGGAACAACAGATGCTTGCTATTGCGCGTGCAATGATGGCTAATCCAAAATTACTCTTAATGGATGAACCTTCGTTAGGACTAGCTCCAAAAATAAAAAAGAATATTTTTGATGCAATTGAAATAATAAAAGCTGAAGGGACAACCACACTTTTAGTTGAACAAGATGTGGTTTTAGCCATGGAGGTCTCTCAAAATATTCATGTACTTGAAGAAGGAAAAATTGAAATGAGAGGAACAAAAGAAGAATTAGAAAAAGAACCAAGAATAAAAGAAGTTTATCTTGGAATATGAGGTAATTATTAATGTCTGCCCCATTAGAAAAACTATTGAGAGATGCGAGAGTTGATTTAGTATTATCTCGAATTGAAAATGATCCATCTATAATTAATGAAGTAATTGAACATTTAGAGAGCGATATCAGATCCATCAAATTTAATTCAATAAATGTTTTAGGCGAAATAGGACAAAAGTCAGCAGAAGCTGTTCCAAAACTAATAAAATGCCTAAAAGATGAAGATTGGAGTATACGTAGAGAAACAGCTCGATCATTGGGAAAAATCGGAGGAGTTGCAGAGAACGCAATACCAGAAATTTCTGATTTACTAAAAGATAATGAAGAAATGATCCGAAAGGAAGCAGCAATCGCTCTTGGTAAAATTGGAAGTCCAACAGAAGATTCACTAAGAGCATTAATATATTCTTTAAAAGATAATAGTGAAATCGTTCGAACAGAAGTAGCGGAAGCATTGGGAGAAATAGGACCTAGTGCTTATGAATCTATTCCAGATTTAATGAATAGCGTAAGAGATGTAAGTTGGACAGTTAGAACTGCTTCAGCTAAATCAATTAGCAAAATAGGTAAAGGTGCCATAAAAGCAATACCTACGTTAATAGATGCTCTTGGAGATAAAGATTGGAGAGTGCGTTCTCGTGTTGTAAGTACCCTTGCGCAAATTGGCGAAGAAGCGATTCCAAACTTACTTAGTATAATAAACCATAAAGATCCAAAAGTAAGATGTGGAGTAATCGAAGCTCTTGGAGAAATAAAGAAGGCAGATCCAAAAATAATACAGGAATTAGCATTATTGCTTAAAGATAAAAAAGAAAAAGTACGTGGAAAAGCAGCTGATTCACTACGACTTATTGGTAAGGAATCTGTTCCTGCTCTTACAGAAGCAATTGGAAAAGTCAAGAGAAAAATGAAAAGAATCATTATTTCTGCAATTGGAGGGATTGGACCAGATGCTAAAGAAGCAATACCTATTTTAAGTGATGTTTTTGGATTTAAAAGGATGGATCTTGAGTCTAGAAGAAAGAAAATTTACAATAGAGCAATTAATAAAGCTTTATTTCCCGTATTAGCATATATAACTTCTTTAAATGTAAGATTTTCCAGTCCAGTTAGGGTAGAAATAGTAAGAGCCCTTGGAAATATTGGTAAAGATTCAGAACTGGCAATACTGATATTAGAATATGCGTTAGTTGATCTTAAACATACTGTGAGGAGAGAAGCTGCTCTTTCATTAGGAAAACTAGGTTCTTCTGCTACTTCGGCTATTCCTTCATTAATTATGGCCTTGGAGGATATAAACTCTGATGTCAGATGGAGAGCAAGTGAAGCATTAGGTATTATTGGAGTGTCAAATGAAGAAATAATTTCTAGATTAAATAATCTAATACATGATAAATGCGACTATGTATGTGAATCTGCTATTAATGCTATTGATAATTTAACAGAATAATAACCTTATTATAATTTGTGGTTTTTCTCTATCATAAAATAAAATTAATTAATATAAAATTACAAAATAAAATTAGAGATTGAATTTAAAAATGAGTGATAATCCATACGCAGCAAAACCTTGGATAAAACACTATGATCCTGATGTTCCACATGAAGTCGATATACCAGAAATGAATATCTCTGAGTTTCTCGATAATGCAGTTAAAGAATTTGGTGGACGAACTGCAATTTGGTTTCTAAAACACAAAATTAATTATAAAAAATTTTTAGATACTGCTGAAAGATTAGCTACTGCTCTTGTAAACTTGGGTGTGAAGAAAGGTGATGTAGTTGCTATTATGTTGCCAAACATGCCTCAATTTATGTTTAGTTTTTACGGTATCTTGAAGGCAGGAGCTATCGTAACCGCTTGTAGTGTACTCCATACAGAACACGAATTAGCTTATCAATTAAACGATTCTGGTGCGGAAATAATTATTGCTTGGGATACCCAACTCGAAAAGATTAATAATGTTAAAGACAGAACACGTCTTAGACATATAATTATAACCAATATATTTGATTATGCTCCAATGGCTAATCCCCTTGGCACAAGAGAACCACCTGAAATAGCAGGGACAATACAATTTTTAAACTTAGTCAATAAAACGAAACCAAATCCTCCCGAATTTGAAACAAATGCAAAAGAAGATATTGGAGTTCTCCAATATACAGGTGGTACGACCGGTTTACCTAAAGGAGCAATGCTTACACATTATGGTCTAGTAGCAAACTGCGTACAGATGTATGAATGGACAAAAGCAATAGTTAAGAGAGGAAAAGAAACTGCCCTTACAACATTACCACTATTCCATATATATGGGATGCAAGTTTGTATGAACAGCTTTATATTTAGTGGAACAACAATCGCTTTACACGCTGATCCTCGAGATCAGAAAGGATTGTTCGAAGTAATTAAAGCAACTCATCCTGCAATGTTTCCTGGTGTGCCAACGATGTATATGCGCTTATTAGAGCGTGATGATCTTGAAGATTATGCTAAAGACCTCAGATCAATTAAGATTTGTAATTCTGGGGCTGCTCCAATGCCACCTGAAGTCTTGAAGGAATTTGAAGAAAGAACTGGGGCTATAATAATAGAAGGATATGGTATGACAGAATGCGGGCCTGCAACTCATGTTAATCCAGTAAAAGGAACAAGAAAAATTGGTTCCGTAGGACTAGCAATACCAAGTACTGAATTTAAAATCGTTGATATTGATGATTATACTAAAATTCTTCCCCAAGGTGAATCAGGAGAAATAATGGTTAAAGGTCCCCAAGTTATGAAAGGATATTTTAATAAACCAGAAGAAACTGCGAATCAATTGAAAGGTGAATGGCTTTTAACTGGCGATATCGGAAGGATGGATGAGGAGGGATATTTATATATTGTTGATCGAAAGAAAGATATGATTAATATTAGTGGATTCAAAGTATATCCAAGGGAAGTTGAAGATGTGTTATTTGAATACGAAGCAATAGAAAATGCGTCCATTATTGGGCTTCCAGATCCTAATTCAGCTGGAAATGAAACAGTAAAAGCCTTCATAGTTTTAAAGGATGGTTATCGTGAGACTGATGAAATGAAAGCTAAGATAAAAGAGTTCTGTAGAAAAAATGTAGCTCCATATAAAGTTCCAAAGGAAATCGAGTTTCGTAAAGAATTGCCGGAAACTTTAGTGGGTAAAGTTCTCCGTAAAGATCTTAAAGATATTGAGGCTAGGAGAAGAGGAGAAGAAGTTTAATCTTTTTTTTATAATTTTTTAAATTTAGGATAAGTTATTTTCTTTCCATTTTTTTATAAAATCTTTAAAACTGTTTTCTCGAATCCCTAATGTATTTATAGAGTCATTATCTTCTAAATTATCATTATTTGAGTCTATTTTTTTCTTAAATGATAATTTCCAATCATAATACGAAACTGCTTTTGACATAATATTATCTTACCCTGGTAATCAAATAAATTAATACGGTGTATAAATTTTCTAATATTCATTAAAATGATAAAAATCTACATATTTAGTTTTGAATGTTTTGTCAAAATTACGTACGGAAGGAACAGAATTAACATTTTTGTAAGATTTTCCCGACAAAAAAACTAGAACTTTTTAGAAGAATTTCTACCGACAAAAACCTAATTTAGGCCAAAAAAGAATAATTTTAAAAATCATTTTGGAAAACTCAAAAAATAAATTAACATTCTTTTTTTATTAATACTTAAATTCTATTTATTATGAAAATTGGTTTTAATCATAGTTATTACGTCTAATGTACAATTTGGAAGGTGGAGAAATCCAAGCTATCTTATAGATAAAATCATTAATAACCTTCAAGAAATCCTTAAGTTAATATAATGATAATAGCTGTAAGAAACATTATAAAATTTGGTTTATTCAAATTATTTATAGTAATTTTGGCAAATTGATAGAAAATGAAAAGAATTGTAATTGATCTCGAAACACTCAATGAAAAAGACATTGAGTTTAAAGAAGAAATTGATGAAATTATTGCCTTAGAGGTTGCCCCTAAAACACAGGATATGGAAGATGGAAAAATTGATGTCTGGGATGTTTTGGAACCATTAGGAAAAAAGGGTTTGCTTGGATTAAGGTATCCTAAAGAATTGGGGGGTAGAGGTAGTTCTTATATACAAGAGATGTTGCTATCAGAAGCATTATGCTATGAGAGTTTAGTTTATGATATGGTGCGAGGCTCAAGTGTTTACCCTGCTGGTTTGATAAGTTTTTTTGGTAAACAAAAGACTCTCGGAAAACATATTAAACCTCTGGTAACAGGGGAAAAAAAAGGATGTTTTTGTTTTACTGAACCCGATGCAGGATCAGATCTTTCAAGGATGAAAACAATTTATGAAAAGGACGAGGATGGTAATTTCATACTTAATGGAGAAAAAAGATTTATAACAAATGGTTCAGTAGCTGATTTAATGGTTGTTTATGGTCGAAATGGAGCATTCATTGTTGAATCCAATTTTGAAGGATTTGAGATGCTTGAAGAATACAAATTAATGGGACTTCATGGTCTTAATTTAGGACATCTTAAGTTTACAAACGTTAAGGTCCCTAAAGAAAATATCTTGTTCTATAGAGAATTAAAAACTACAACTGAAGGTGTTCAGAAAAAAAGAACATCTGCTATATCAAGTATGCAACAATTCCTTGGTCCAGAAAGGGTAGCTATGTCATTACAAGCCTTAGCAGTAGCAAAGCGAGCAATAGAAATCGCTGTACAATATTCTCAAGAAAGAGTTCAGTTTAAACAACCTATAAGTGAATTTGAGGGAATAAATTTTAAAGTTGCTGAAATGGCTGCAAATTTTGAAGCAGGCAAAGCTTTGTGGGCAAAAGCATCTAAAAACCCAACAAACCCAGCACTTGCTGCTACGTGTAAATTATTTGTGGTCACATCTACACATAAGATTTGTGATGAGGCATTACAAATTATGGGGGGTATTGGCTACACAACTAAATATCCTGTTGAGCGGTTACTTAGGGATATCAGACTCCACAGAATAGGTGGTGGTACTGACGAGATTATGAAATACATAATTCAAAAAGATATCTATAAAGGATTTAATAGACCAATCGGAGAAGAATCTAAAAAGAAAGGTGAATTTCAGTTCTAATAATGATAATTTTTTAATAATAATTTAAAAAAAGGTGATTTTGATCTGTGTTCGGTGATATTGACCATATTGGATTTGTTTTTAGAAGTGTTGAAGAAGCAGTTCAAAAATTCAAGAAGATTTTTGGAATAGAACAAGTTATGCGGTTTGATTATGGTGTAGTAAAAGGAGCAAGATTTATGATTGGAAAGCAATCAAAACTACGTATAGATTTGATTGAACCTCAAGATAAGAAATCCATATTCTATGAATTTCTAGAGGAGGGTAAGAGTGGTCTCCATCATATCGGATTTCAAGTTGAAAATGTAGATGAAAGGATTAAAGAATGGGATTCGATGGGTTTTAAACAGGTTATTAATAGTATGATTGGGACAAATAAATTTGTGTATTATGATACTACGGAGATCCTCGGACATATGATAGAGTTTGGGCAATTTGATTATAAGAAACCATAAGATTAACTGCTTTAAATTTATTCTATTAATGAATATTCTCTTTTTGGTCTCCCTGCTTTATCTTCTTTTATTACAATTTCTTGTAGTATTCCTTGGTGAATTAAAAAATTTAGAATCTCTCGTAATTTTGCTCCCCCTATTTGAGATATCCTGCTTAAATCACGAGTTTTAATGCTTTCATTTTCTTTTATTATTTTCAAAACTTTTTGAATTGGCTCGGGATATTCTATTTCAAGCCTTTTGGTAACAGTTAGTACTGCTAAATAATCTTTTGCCTGTTTAGCGAAAGGACCTTTAAAACCGTCAATATGAAAAACATCATCCTCTTTAAAAACGATCGAATTTAAATAATTTTCATCCAGAAGTATGTTTCCCATATTAACAATATCGTCATTATATCTTATAATTTGGCAAGTTCTTTGCTCAGTTTGGATAATTTCTACTCGAACTCTTTTTAAAATATCAGTTATGATCTCTAAATAATTTGAAATAATCTCAAAATCTAATGGGCTAAAGAATAACTGAATTTTTATTCCTCTCATAAATGAATCGTAAAAACTTGGTTCTAATTTCTTTAGTAACGTAGGTGGTAAAGCTGTCAATACAATCTCTTTTTGTGTATTTTCTATTAGATCATAAAAGTTTTCAATTGCTAAATTGATATCAGAATAGTGATAAAAAGTGATATCTCTAATACACCTACCGAATTTGCTCTCTTGAGTCTTTAGTTCTTCATCTAATTTTATAACATCATCTTTATAACTATTATATTTATGGTTAATTAATGCAGTTAAAGCAATTTTTGGACTTTTTCTGATAAATATTTTTGGTTTTGAATCATTTGAAGTTTCAATTAATTCATTCTCTTCTAGAAATAATAAATTATGATACACCTGAGTATAAGAATAATTTAAATCGTTTTTGATATCGTTTATTGTACCATATTTGTGAGTTAACAAGTATTTATAGATATTAATTTGAACATCTGAAAATCCCATCTCATAAAGAAAAGAAATAAGTTTGGTGATCATATTGTCCTAATGAGAAATATGTTTGATTCCTTAATTAATAATTTGTGACATGATTTAAAAGGATTTTGTAAAAGAATTAGATTTTTATTGTCACAAATAATTATATAACTTGTAAACTTAAAAATAATTTTGATGTGAGAAGAAAATGGCTCAATGTAGAGATTGTAAATTTTATAAACCTATTGATGAAACGAAAGGAGATTGCTTTGGTCATGAGGTTCCTGCAACTCTAGATGTAAATAATTGTCCAGCAAAATCATTTCAACCAAGAGATTCCTAAATCTTAAAGGAAGGTGTATGGGGAAATGCCAGCAAAAATTGATTATAAAAAGACACAAAAGGAACTGTATCAACCTGGTGCCAAAGAACCTGTAATAATAGACGTACCCGAAATGCAATTTTTAATGATTGATGGGATGGGTTCTCCGGGAGATTCCAAAGAATATCAGGATGCTCTCGGAGTTCTTTATCCAGTAGCATTTAGAACTAAATTTCTTAGTAAAGCTAAAGGAAAAGACTATGTAGTTCCTCCTTTAGAAGGTCTTTGGTGGGCAGATAACATGAATGATTTTACAGAAGGAAATAGAGACAAATGGAAATGGACGATGATGATAAGGCAACCTGATTGGATTACTCAGGATATGATTAATGAAGCGATTGAAATTACTAAAGAAAAAAAACCCGAACTTTCAGAATTATTGCCAAAACTCCGATTAGAAAAGTATAAGGAGGGGAAGACTGTTCAGATTATGCACATAGGCCCTTATTCTGAGGAGGGCCCTACTGTCCAAAAGGTACATGATTATATTCAGAAAGAGGGTGGAAAATTTGATGGTCTTAAAACGAAACATCATGAAATTTATCTTAGTGATCCAAGAAAAGCTAATCCCGCAACTATGAAAACTGTTATTAGACAACCATATGTTTAATTTTTTTCAATTTTTTTATATTATTTTCGCTTTTTGAATGCTCCATAATTAACTAACTTTTAAAATAATCTAGAACTTCTTTTAAGCATTTATTAGTTTTAATTTTTGATTAATACATTTACTTTTTTTAATTCTTTTTTGTCCAAAGCAATATGAACATTTTTAAATACTGAGATTTTAGTAAGTTTAATTCATTTTGGTTTTAAGGTAATGAAAATGAGTGGTGAAGAAAGTCAGGAACTGAACGTGAAGGATTGGATTACATTAAGCACTGTAATGATAGGTGCTGTTTTAACGATTCTTGCGTTAATTTGGCAAGTACCTCCCGATGACGGTATTGTAACTTCAACATTTTTGCTAATGCTTTCATTTATTTTTTTTGTCAATTCCGTATCTGCGAATTCAAAAGCAAATTTTGAAGCCAATTCCCGAGATGTTAGTAAGGAACGAATTAAACGATTCGTCACATTCGCAGAATATTCATTCGGCCTTGGTTTCACTCTTGTAATTACTGGATTTTCAATTCTTGGATATGAATATTTACTGAAATATGAAGGTCGTGAAATTATTACGTTAATTCTTCCTATAGCTTTTTTGGTCACTGCTTGGATAGTTGTCTTTATATATAATCTTATAAACTATTTTGGTAAGCCGTTAGGAGCGATTAGAAGTTTAAAACGAAATCTTTGGATTTTATTAGAAATAATCTGCTTAATTATAATTATATTCGACTTCTTTGAAGTATTTACCATTCCTTAATTCTTTTTTTTTATTCTTTTTAGGAATATTCACTAAGGGTGAAGAAATCCGTCTTGGTTTGAGAAAAATATTAAAAGAATAAAGGGACGAGAAGCTGCTAATGAAAATCCGAGAATTTCCATCAGCGAAGTAAAAGCAATATTCATATTTTCATATGAACAATCAATATGTTAAATCGATTTAAATATCAGATCCGAAAACCTATTATTCAATTCCATACCCGAAGGCATAGTTTTTCTTCCTGTGAGGGAAGTACGATTTTACCAAATTGTTTTACTCGAAAGTAATTCAATTGGTGCAACATATTGAGTTGCTAATACTACTTCTCGACATTCACATGAGATGCGAATTGCTTCACACCGTCAGATGTGAACAATATATGATTTGAAGGAATCATATTTAAATGAGACTATTAAGGGGTTATTATATTTTTTTGTCGCTAAAAATAATATAATTATTTTTTAAGTCGGATTTCTCAATATCAGGTTTAAAAATTATCAATCTACTAGATAAAACATGAAAGATCTTTTTGAGTCGATTTGTTATTATAATCAGACTTCATCAATTCTTCAAGTTCAGGAAATTCGAATGGAAAAATGCTCTCAAAAGATCTTTTTAGCAATTCCACATATTTCTTTCTGTCATAATCATGCTTTTTTTCATCATATAGATCCGAAAGGATAACCTTCTTTTCAGGGAAATCTGGGTCAGCATCAGCATTGAGAATTATATACCGAACGTTTTTTCCCGCAGATGCTACTACTCCAGAGCGCTCAAGCTGTTTGGCAGCTACTGCCTGATAGCTATTAACTTTATATTGTGAAGGCCTACGAGAAATCTTCTGCCGTATTGTAAGTTCCTCACGGGTAACTGTACCTGAATATACTCTTTCTACGTATTCATAGAGTTTTTTTTTTGCTTTAGGAATCCTTTTCGCGAACTCATCAACAGTCTTTGCACCTTGAAATACATCAATAAATGCATATTGAGCATCTTTTACAATTTTTGGCATATCTCTGCGTCTTACCTCAATTCCTCTTACCTTAACCTCTCCATCATTTTTTATGCCCCAATAGTGACTGAGCGCAGGAATATCTGGCTCTGCCCTTGAGGGTAAGAAAACAATGACATTGAAAAGCCCATCCCAACTCATAGGAATACCGGTACTGTCAGATATTTCTTTGGCAATTTTCTTTGTTAATTCTTCGAATTCTTCTGGAGTTCTTCCCTGTGTATCTTGAAGCCACATTGAATCAACAATTCCATGAACTACTCTGCACCCATACTTTTTCGCAACTTCAGCAGATCGCAAGAGGAATTCACGAGCAAAAGCACATACGGTTTGATGTGCCTCAATCTTTCCAAAACGAGCATTTTTGAAACCTAGATACCCAAAACTTACTACTAGTACCCATTTTAATGCAATATCAGTGAATTTATATCGAAGATCATCGTGAGTTTTGTTGTAATCTTTACACTCTAAGCGTTTCCTTAATGGCAGGCTAATTGATTTTGAAATAATTCCTTCTCGCTTGGAACAGATATGGAAGCTTGTGCCAGGGACTTTGATTCCTGTACCGTCATCTCTACAGCATTTGCAGTTAATAGTTTCTGAAGAAATGTTGAAATTGGCCATCAACGATGGATACATGCTTGAAAAGTCTAATTCTGCTACTTGATCAAAAACACCAATCATGGGTTCAAAAATATGCCCCCCTCGATCATTTGTAATGAGATCCATACCATTTCGAAAGTCTTCTGGACTTTTCTTAAAAGGAGGGATGAGATGATCTAGCTTATATGCATTATAATACTGGATTGATTGAAGAGCGCCCCCAATAGTTATCCTACACAATCTCTGCATTGGTACCCGAGAGATCCTCGCAACCTCAATAACTCCTGGTATATTTCCCTCGCTAAAGTGTAGGCTCCCATAAGTAGTAGTGTCTAAATGGAATCGACCTGTAAGGTATACTTGAGTTTTAGATCGGCGCATTATTATTCCATAGGTCATATAATGATCAGAGTTTCCTGAAAGATTAAAAATGCAGTTTTCAAGTGGAGTTCTGGTACGAGAAAGGTATAAATCCTTCGATACATGGTTCACTGATGCTCGTGCAACCAAATAGGGAAATACAAACTCATCACCCCCATGCGTGAGAATGATATCAGGATCTAGTCTTTCAATCACCTTACTAATCATCTTAATGGTTTCCGCCTCATCAGCTTCATCGATCAGGATTTTCCTTTTTCTCTGCCCATCTGCCCTTGGGATATTGGCTTTCTCATCTTTTTCAACAATGCTGACTTCCGCGTATGCTAGTGGGTCGTTGTAATACGATCTAAATCCGCGTTGCTGTATTTTGATATCTAACCAGACAGCTTTTAGAGGGGTTAATTCATAAAACAATTTTTCGTTGTCATCTTTTAATTCTAATGATACTAAATGCATAAAATGCCCATCAGCCTTTTTTCTTTTTTCAAGTTTGACTTTAAAACTACATAACGACATCGGAAACAAGTCATTTACGTAGAAATACATCTGGGAGATTGGGAGATCTGTGTTATATAGTGTAAAAAGGCCTATTTCATCGATTTCTTTAATTGTCTTCTTAAATACCGAAGGCTTAATCACAGAAACTCCAAAAATTTTCGTTTTTTCATGGTCTTCTAGTTTGACATATTTTTCGCAGATTCTTACATCAATTATATTGTGATGAGATTTGAGGATCTGTTTTAATCTCTTAAAATCTTTGCCAGCATGGCGCTTTGGTACTGCAAAAAACTCAGGATAGAACTCATGATAAATCTTTAAAATCTTTTGCTCTTTAACAGTTTTTACCCAAAGAATAATTCCATTGCTATAAGTAGAGGCATCCAAAAGCCAACCATCAAATTTTCCTTGGCAATCCAATTTAGTCCTTTCCTTCAATAATTTCTTCTAATTCTTCAAGCCTTTTTTCTAATCTTTCAATCTTTTTTTCCTGTTCGATAGCAAATGCGATGAATAAGACTTCTGATAGCATTGGACGCGCACTTAGGCTGCCAGCATCGGCATGTATTCGCGCATAGTTCATTAACTTATGAAATATTTTTTGCTCGTCGGGCCTTAATCCTCTTCTAAAATCTTTCCAGCTTTCGATTTCGTGCTCCAATGCAGGTCTGAAAGAAGGCACTGTCCTACCCATAATGATAACCAAGAGAAGTAATTCATTGCAGAATTTAAAAGAAAATACAATGGCAATTTTTCGATTTTGTTCTCACAAATCTTTTAAAAAGCACGACTCAAATTAGCTAAAATTTTTTATTTCCTTTAATTTAAATATTATATGTTTATTTGTCTTGAAAACTTAGCCAAAAGCGAAATAGTTGAAGAGAAACTGTTTTTGATTCCTCAACCTCGTTATACTAAAATAAGAAATTTTCAAAAATTAAAAATCACAGAAAATTCCAAGATACTCACAGATTTACAATCAGATGACTCTTTCATTATTGAACAATTTCAGAATAGTTTAAAGAGCTACGGATTAGAAAGTGGTTTGGAAATTCATGAAGTTTCTGACATTAATGATTTTCCAAATTT
>JAHQWY010000393.1 GCA_029856445.1 Promethearchaeia archaeon | reverse complement strand
TATTTAGGTGGAATTATTGGATATAAAAATCCGGAAAGCTATACCGGATGATGCAGAGATTATATCCCAAATATGGGAAGTTATATGTGCCGAGAGAATTTATTCAGCGGTAAGCACACCCTTTACCGCTAAGCAAGAAAGGGAGTACATTTCCTCTTTATCAGAAAGAGAAGGAATTTTTGTGGCAGAATTTAATAATAGAGTTGTTGGGTTTATGAGTTTAGATCTTTGGTCTAAAGTAATTGATTCTTTCAACCATGTTTGTACAATAGGTACTTTTATTCTTCCAGAATGGAGAGGGAAAGAGATTAGTTATGTTTTAGCGAATCATACATTTGAATTTGCTGAAGCTCATGATTATGACAAAATTGTTATTTATGTACGAAAAGGAAATGAAAGAGGAATAAAATTTTATCAAAATTTAGGTTTTTTTATTAAAGGGGAATTAGAGCACCAAGTTTTAATTGATGATGAGTATGAAAATGAAGTGTTTATGGAAAAATTTATTTAAAGAAATGTAATTCAAATAGTAAATATTTGAATATTTCTAGGGTCAATAACTGCTTCTGTTTTGGTTGGATTTGTTTTAATAGGTCAAAATAAAAGAAAACCAATTCTTATTACCTTGCTTTTTAGTTATATGGGAATTTTCTAGCTAATTTACTTGATACTAATAAGAAAGTTATATTTTAAGCAAAAACAGTCTGAATTCTTAATACTTTTAATGAATTTATAAGAGAATTTTTATGAGTTATTATTTTTTTATATATTTGAGTGTAAAACTATTTAAAATAGATATTTTAAATAATAGGATATTAAAAGCTCAAAATATATAAATAGAACTTTTTCTTATTTTAGTACTATTGAAAACCAACCTTAGTAGAATTTCTTTTGATAAAAAAGAATTCTAATCATAAGGGATGTTTTAATAATTAAAAACAAAGATGTGGTTAATATATTAGAAAAACCAGAGCCGAAAGAATCAGATCTTATACCTAATGATGAATTTAGAAAAAGAAGTGCAATATTTTTCAAAAAATATGGAAAAAATATAGCAGAATTTACTAAGATACTCAATGAAAATCAAATTTCATGGGGAACACTTGTCGAAATGAATGCAGAAAAATATGCTGATAATACTGCTATAAAATTTGAGGACATCACGCTTACATATAGAGAGTTTAATGAATGGGTTAATCGTTATGCCCATTATTTTATTTCGATGGGCTTGAAAAAAGGGGATGTTGTAGAATTGATGATGACCAATCGACCACAGTATTTAATAATTATCACTGCTATTGGTAAAATCGGAGGAATAACATCCTTAATTAACAATGATTTACGGAAATTATCCTTAGTGCATTGTTTACAACTTACTCCTGGAAAATTTATTATAGTTGGTGAAAATTGTTTTAATACTTTTGATAAAGTTAAATCAGAGCTCGATCTTTCACCTGTTCAAAATCTATATTTTTTGGCTGATCAAAATTTAATTTCGACTCCTAAAGGTTTTGTTGAGCTTTCCCAAGAGGTCAAAAATTTTCCAGTAGAAAATCCCCCAACTACAAGAGATGTGAAATCTTCTGATCCAATTACCTATATTTTTACATCAGGTACAACAGGTTTTCCAAAAGCTACAATTTTTGCTCATGCTACGATGGTTACTAGTTATTATGTATTTGGACCTATGCTATTAGAGTTAACGTCTGATGATACAATGTATATTTCACTTCCCCTCTTTCATTCGAATTCTTTGGGAGCAGGCTGTGCTTCTACTTTCGGCGCTGGAGCGGCTATCGCCATAGGTCGCAAATTTAGTGTTACACGTTTCTGGGATGAGATTCGTAAATATAAGGCTACAGCTTTTAATTATATCGGAGAAGTATGTCGATACCTAATGAATCAGCCTCCTAAGCTTAATGATTCAGATAATCCTGTAAGAGTAGTCCTTGGCGCGGGACTTCGTCCAGAAATATGGAAAGATTTTCAAAAAAGGTTCAATATTGCTAAAATTGGAGAATATTACTCAGCAACCGAGGCTGTTGGGGGTTTCACTAATTTCTTCTCTTTCGATTGCACTGTAGGTTATTGTCTTAGTTCATATGCAATTGTTAAATATGATTATGAAGAGGAAAAACCTGTCAGAAATGAGAGAGGATTTATGAGACGGGTTAAACGTGGTGAATCAGGATTATTATTATTTGAGATTGCAGGTACGGCTATATTCAGGGGATATACAGATAAGAATGCAACTGAATCAAAAATATTTCATAACGTTTTTAAAGAGGGAGATAGATGGTTCAATACGGGAGATTTAATGAGAGACATTGGAAATAACCACGCCCAATTTGTAGATCGTCTTGGGGATACATTTCGCTGGAAGGGTCATAATATATCTACAACTGAAGTAGAGAAAATAATTAATACATTTGATCAAGTGTCATTTTCAACTGTCTATGGTGTTCAGATACCAGGTGCTGATGGAAGAGCGGGAATGACCGCAATCGTTCCCAATACTTCAGTCCAGGATTTTAATTTAAAAGAACTTGCTGATCTTCTGCAGAAAAACCTTCCTCCTTATGGTATCCCAATTTTTCTAAGACTTAAATCGGAATTGAAAACAACAGCAACTTTTAAACTTAAAAAAGTGAATTTGAAAAAGGAAGGCTTCGATATTAAGGAAATTAATGATCCTTTGTATGTAATTCTACCAGATGAGTCAGAATTTACGCTATTGACAAAGGAAATTTATGAAAATATCCAAAATCGAAATTATAATTTTTAAATTAATTTTTATTTCTTTTTATAACGAAGATAAGTAAATAGTGTTAGAGCTAAACCAAGTAAGAAAGTACCAGTTATAACAATTGGAAGTGTCAAATTTGGCTTTTTATCCCTAATGTTAATACAATCATTCTCTTCATAATGATTATAACAATAATCATCGTCTTTGATACAAACTTTATTATAATGTAATATATTGTGAGAAATCACATTTTGACATGAAAAAGTTAGAAATATACCAAAATTATTATAATTTATCGTATTTTGGATAAAATCATTGAATCGAGATGCATTTATATTAATACCATAATCATTATCTTCAATGTGGTTCTTAGATATGTTATTAAAATCGCTATTGTCTAATAAAATGCCACTAATTTCATTATTGGTAACTTCATTGTTGATTATTTGATTGTATTCTGAATAATTTAAGGTAATGCCATATAAATTATCATTTACACTATTTTCTGAAATCCAATTATATCCCTG
>JAHQWY010000392.1 GCA_029856445.1 Promethearchaeia archaeon | reverse complement strand
GGGGCATGGATTACGAGAAGGTGATTCAAATTTACCATATCGAGCAATGGGACCAGTTTTACCTTTAGAATATGAAAGTCGAATTGAACGATATGACTCTCAATTAAAAGAATTAGGATATAATATTGAAAATAAAACAATAGAAGAAAAAATCAAAATCCTTAGAAAGTACCGCGAAGAACAATATTTAAAACTTCAAGCTGTTGTTTACAAAGAACGGGGTTGGAACCAAGATGGTTGCCCAACTTTAGAGAAATTAGCAGAATTAGGTATTGATTTTCCTGAGATTATTAAAGTTATAAAACCATACCAATAATTTTCAATCTTAATTTTCTATTTAGACTTTTTTTTGAAGTAATAAAAAATTAATGCATTCCTAGTTTTAACTAGTTAATGAGTATTTACCTAGAACCAATTTTAATATGACAATTATAGAGGATGCTTTAAAGCAAAATGCTACTGAAAATCTAAAATATATCGCTCAAGAAGAAAGAGTTGATATTAACACCGTTTTTAAAGCGGTTTCAAAAGGATCAGCTGTGATTATACAAAAAAATAATAATAAACCTGTAGGAATCGGATTTCCTTTTAGGACGAAAATAAATGTGAATATTGGGACATCTACATCATTAGCTAATGTTGATAAAGAAATCGAAAAGCTTAAAGTCGCAGAGAAATTTGGTGCAGATACCATCTCAGATCTATCAATGGGAGGTGATATTAATGTAATCAGAAAGAAAATCATAGAAAATTCTACAGTTCCAATAACTACTGTTCCGATTTATCAAGCTCTTATTGATGCAAACTCAGTTATGAACATTTCAGAAGATTTGATATTCAAAACTATAGAAACTCAACTAAAAGATGGAATTAGTACTGTGGTTATCCATTCTGGATTTTCTCTTGAAAATTTATTGAAAATGAAAGGAAAAAGAATAATGGGAATGGTTTCTAAGGGAGGGTCCTATACTGCTGCATATATGATAAATAATTCAATAGAAAATCCTTTCTTACAAAATTTTGATACCCTTCTTGATTTACTCTACGAATATGATGCTGTTTTAAACTTAGGGAATGCTATGAGAAGCGGGTGTATTCATGATGTTACTGACGAATTTCAACTCTCTGAAATAAAACTCAATTCCAAACTTGCAAAAAAGGCGAATAGTAAAGGAGTGCAAGTAATTATCGAAAGTTTAGGAGGTCATATCTTAGCTAAAGATTTGATAAAATATATAAAACTATACAAGAAAATAGCAAAAAATCGACCATTATTCGTTGCAGGACCGCTTCCTACGGATTTTGCCCCAGGTTATGACCATATTGTGGCAGCCATAGGTGGCACACTAGCCGCAGGGTTTGGAGCTGATTACTTATGTGCCATAACTCCCGCAGAGCATCTATCGCTACCAACAGTTGATGATATTAAAAGAGGATTAATCGCATGTCGTATTGCTGCTCACATTGGTGATTCTTTCAAATTTGGCTTAAATTATCTTTTTAAGAATGATTTAAATCTTTCTACCTATCGATATAAAAAAAATTGGAAAAAGCAATTTGAATTTAGCATCGATCCTACCGAACCTCAAAAAAAGCATCCTATAAATGAAGAAATATGCACGATGTGTGGAAAACACTGTGCTTTATCAATTTCACAAAAGCTTTTTAATAAAAAGCTATAAATATCACCAAAAAACTAACAAATTATAAACTAAAAAGAAGAGTCTGAATGGAAGATATAAAAGATCATCCTATTTTAGATATCCCTGAAAGAAAAGAAATTACTTTTAGTTTTGATGGGAAAATCTTAACTGGGTATGAGGGTATGGTTATATCTTCTGCTCTTTTTCTTAATAAAATTAAAATTTTTGGGCATCATATTAAAGATCGAAGCCCTCAAGGTATCTTCTGTGCAAATGGGCAGTGTTCACAGTGTAATGTCGTTGCTAGTGGAGTTCCAGTGAAAGCATGTATGACTCCTCTTGTAGAAGGTATGATTATAGAAAGTTGTGATGGTTTACCAGATTTACCACCCGAAGATAATCCTGTAAATGTAGAAGATTCTGATATAATATATGTTGAAATCTTAGTAATTGGGGCTGGACCTGCAGGTCTTTCGGCAACTAAAATCTTAGGAGAATCTAACCTTGATGTATTATTAATTGATGATAAAGATAGACTAGGAGGTAAATTAGTTCTTCAAACTCATAAATTTTTTGGTTCTCAAGAGGATGTTTATGCTGGAAAGCGTGGGATTGATATAGCAGAAATACTTGGGCAACAAATTCTTTCCTTAGAAAGTGTTAAAGTTTGGTTAAATAGCGTATGTCTGGCGGTTTTTAGTGATGGATATATTGGAATTCTAAGAAATAATGAGGAGTATGTCTTAATCAAACCAAATTATCTTCTTATTGCTACAGGAGCGCGAGAAAAGATGCTAGTTTTTCCCGGCAATACTTTACCAGGAGTTTTTGGCGCTGGAGCATTTCAGACTTTAGTAAATCGTGACCTAATAAAAGCCGCAGATAAGATTTTCATAGTTGGAGGAGGAAATGTTGGTTTAATTGCTGGTTATCATGCTATTCAAGCAGGGATAGAAGTGGTAGGCTTAATTGAAGCAATGCCACAATGTGGCGGTTATAAGGTTCATGAAGATAAGTTAAGACGTCTAGGAGTTCCTATTTTCACTAATCATACAATAATTTCTGCAAATGGAGAAAAAAAAGTTGATTCAATAACAATAACTCAAATTGATAAGAAATTTAAGGCAATTCCTGGAACTGAAAGAACTTTTAACTGTGATACTATCTTGATCGCAGTTGGGTTAAATCCAGTCAATGAATTCTACGAAAAAGCAATAGAATATGGTTTAAATACTTGGATTGCAGGAGATGCTCAAGAAATTGCAGAAGCTTCGGCAGCAATATTTACGGGTAAAATTGAGGCTTTAAAGATATTAAAAGAAATCGGGATTAAAACAGAAGAAGATCTAGATAGTCTTCTTAAACTTTCTGAAATTATGAAAGCAAAGCCTCCACCCCCAGTCGATATAAGTTTGTCACAAAAAGAAGAGGGAATTTTTCCAGTTTTCTATTGTAATCAAGAAATTCCCTGCAATCCTTGTACTTCGGTTTGTCCTAATGAGCAAATCGAGACTATTGATAATTTGATCACTCAATTACCATTTTTTAAAGATGAAAAAGAATGCATAGGATGTGGAAAATGTGTTGCTGTGTGTCCTGGTTTAGCTGTCGTATTAAGAGATTATCGTAAAGA
>JAHQWY010000391.1 GCA_029856445.1 Promethearchaeia archaeon | reverse complement strand
TTTATTATCATACATATGCTTAAACATTTTTGTCATGATATCCCTAATTAAACCACGATTACGATATTCTGGTTTACTAGCAACTCCAGCAACCCCACTCATCCCAAAATCTTTAGAGCGTAATCTTATTTGATATGGGATATAACTAGCTGTAGCTACCAATTTCTCTTCATCAAATGCTCCATAACTCCAATTCATAGGTAATTTGATGGGGGATTCTATATTCTCATAAGTATTTTTCGAAGTTTGAAAAGCGTAACGCATTAACCTACTGTTTGCTTCACGTTCCTTTTCAGTTAATTTTCGAATCTCCAAATTTTCTCTCCTCTTTCCGATTCTTTTTGTTTCAATAATATCAAACATCCCAATAGTTAATATAATAAAAAATTTATTATAGTACCTTAAACTTTCACTTTTCTTAAAATGTTACTCTAATAACTAAACGGAAAAAGGTTTTTTGAAGAAAAATCAATATGAAATATTTCAAAATATCTGGTTTTCAAAATATCCTAACTTTTCGAGAATAAATTATTTATAGGTATATCTCATAATGAAGCAAGTTAAGAAATTTTTATTAGAATAAGTTAAGAGGTTTTGCTTAAACTCTCTATATTAGTATTAATTATCTTTTGGTTCCTCAAAAAAAATCATGAGTATAATTGTAGAATCTGAAAGGAAGAATTTGATTTATTTTATCATCATGACCTTTGGATTCTCATGGTTATTTTGGTTGCCAAGTTTATTATCTTCATTAGGGTTTATTACACTAATTCCTCTTTTTAACCTTTTTATTGTATTTGGAGCATTTGGACCATTAGTAAACAGTTTTTTTCTTACATATTTGGAGAGAGGAATTGATGGAGTTAAAACCTTATGGAATAGGGGTTGGCATTGTGAAAAAAGATTCTTTCTGTTTATTTCTTTGACGCTAATTCCAGGATTAATAATTTTTTCCATTTTTTTAGCAAGTTTTTTAGAAGGATTTAATTTGAAAGATATTCTGATTAAAGAGCAATATGGATATATCTTTACTGAAATTATTGTATTATTTTTTATTGGAGGACCATTCCAGGAGGAATTTGGATGGAGAGGGTATGCCCTTGATCGTCTTCAATCTAAATGGACAGCTTTAGAATCCAGCATTATTCTTGGAGGAATATGGAGTATATGGCACATTCCATTATTTTTTATTAATGGAACTCCTTATTTGAATCAATCCTTTTTTAGCTTTTTAATTTCAATAATTATTATCTCCATATTATTCACCTGGTTTCATAATAACACCGATGGAAGTATTTTAGTTGCAATGACCTTTCACTCGTCTATAAATATGTCCTATATGCTATTTTTGTATAAACTTTCCTTTATTGGTATGTTATTTTATACTCTCTTTTTAGACATTTTCGTTATAGTCATTCTTGGGATTTTCGGAACAAAAAAATTGAAGTTGTAAAAAGCAAGATAGTTTTATATGATGAAATTAAACGCTTATATTGAAAAAAAAAAATAAAAAAATTGATACTAATTTTTAAGGTTGACTTGTTTTAATCCTTGATATAATCAATATTCCAATTGCCATTATAATCCCAACAGAAATCATTGCCCAACCGTATGCTGCTTTTCCTATTAGATCATATGTTAACATAATAGTACCCCACACAAACGGACCTAATGCTGAAGAGAATTTTCCACTTAATTTGGAAAATCCAAAAAATTCTCCAAATTTCTCTTTTGGAGCAAGTTCTACTACCATGATACGCTGTGCTGTCCATGTTCCTCCTAGAGCAGGACCCGCTACCAATCCCATAATAATACAAAGAAGGAAAGGCAAATTCAAACCTGCATCGATATATTTAGTATTAAATACCAATATTATACCAATAGTTAAGGAAATACCCCATAAAGCACCGACAAGGTAGAATGTATTTTTAGCTCCATACTTTTCACCAAAATTGCCGACAAAATAAGTAAAAAGAACTGCTGACATTGTGGAGATCAATATAAAAATTATAGCGAATAAAGTTGATCCATCTGCTATTATTAACCCATCAGTGACTATTAGTGTCATATAGAGAACTATTACATTAGCGATATCTGCTACAAAGAAATAACCAATAATAAAGATAAACATTGATCTATGTTTCCTAATATCTCTAAAAGTACTACCCAGCTGCTTGAAAGTGCTTTTGATTAACGTTCCTATAGGTGGTCTTTCACCCTTTTTCTGTTTTTCATGAACATAAATAAATGGGATCGCACAGAGTAAAAAGAGGTACATAGGTAATACAAAAGAAATCCAAGCCCCTGCAAAACCATATCCAATATCCGGATCATCTATCTCTACTGGGGGGCTCGATACTAAATCGCCTAATATTAATATGAATGGAAACATAACCAAGAGAGCGATAATGGTTCCTAGATAGCCCCAAGCAACTCCAAATCCCGCAACCTTTCCAATATCTTCTCGTTTTGCTATAAATGGGAGCATTGCATCATAGAAAGTAAGACTAAATTGATAAGCAACATTCGCAATTACATATAAAATTAGAACAGTTGTTAAATCATGAAAGAATCCAAGCAAACTGGCAAAAAGAAGTATGATACCTGTCAAGCTTATTACAAAAGGTTTACGTTTTCCCACGTTGTCACTCAAAGCTCCTAAAATAGGAACACAGATAGCTACGCCGACTTGCATAATGGTACTAACTAAACCAAAAAGAAAACTAGCAGCCCCATAAGACATATCATGCTCTAATTGTCCAATAACCAGTATGTACTTACCAATAATTAAACTCACTATTACCATAGAGTAAATCGTGTTTGCTAAGTCATACATAGCCCAAAAGAATACATTCCGTCTTGAAGTTTCAGTTTCAAATTCTACTTCTTCATTTCCTACTATTTCAGATGACATGTGAATCAGTTATAATAGATTTAATTTATGAATAAAATGATATTATTCATTTTCATATATATTTTATGAATTTTAAGAACATTAGACTAAGACTATATAAAGCATACTTATAGTATTAAGGAAAGAGTAATTTCTCTCTCAAAATAGAAATTTGGTCCTTAAAATTAAAATGTATTTTGGTTTTGTCAGACTATATAGATTTTCACATTATATTCTTTATTAATGTTTTCAGCAGTATCTCTTGATAATTCATATTCTGGAAGGAAAAGCACGGGACATTCTTGTAGGAGTGATAAGGAAATTGAAAAACAATCCGAAATGGCTAAAGGATATTTAAATTTAATGTCAGCCGCTTTTTTGAATAACCAGGTATCA
>JAHQWY010000064.1 GCA_029856445.1 Promethearchaeia archaeon | reverse complement strand
TACTACCAATTATTCTAGGACAAGTATCACAGACATTTGAAATTTCAATGAAATCTCGATTATCTCTTAAGAATCCCATTAATTTTCCAGCAATTTCCTCTGTTGTAGGAGGGAGATTCGCAAGAGGCGTTTCAGGAGATCCTCTTTTCTTAATTTGTTTAAGGATATCTCCTGCTAAATCAAATCCCGCCATTAATGGAAGATTTAGGAATAAAGGCAAGAATTCATAAAGAGATTTTTTATCACCTGAACCTAGTTTACCAGGTTTTTTAACCATCTTATTTAGTTTATCAGCTCTTGAATCAACAATTTTAGCAGGTCCAAAGCATCCAACACACGGTTTATCATCGCTAGTACATTTTAAAGTACATCCAATACTAGTTATTGAACCAAAACAAAGTATGCCTCTATCTAATAGACAATTATCTTTGATGGAACAATCATTGCAAAATGATAAATCGTTCATTGGGAATGGCTTTTGTCCTAATAAAAACACGACTGCACTTGCAATCGCCTCTGGCTTCGGAGGACACCCTGAAATGTATGCATCTACTTTAATAATCTCGTCCACAGGTACAATTTTATCAGCAAATCCGGGAGTGTTTATTGTAGGTTCTCCACCACTCCCATCAGCTATACTTTCAACCTCAGAAAATTTGCGTTTTATTAGGTTCTCCTTCCTCCATTGGTTAGCTAGTCCATGTACATTACCATAGCATGAACAGCTACCAAAAGCAATAACTAAAGCACACTTTTGTCGAAGTAATTTTGTTTGTTCGATATCATGATTGGTACGTAAAGAACCCTCAATGAACCCTACAAGAATTTCCCCGTCTGCTCTTGCTTTCAATGAATCATTTTTGAAATCTACTACAGCTGGCCAATAGACAATCTCTAATGCTGGAAGCACATTCAGTAAGCCTAAGTGTAAATTAAGTAAGCTTTGATGACACCCCCAGCAATCAGAATTTTGCATGAATGCTACTTTTACAGCCATTTTATATCAATTTTTTGTTGTTTTTTTTATTTATTTAAATTAGCTAATTTATAATAAAAAAATTAGTTGAGATAGTGTATTCATAACTTTATTAAAAGCTTCTGATTCATTTAACTTCTATTTAAGGGAATATTCTTTAAAATTATGAATATTTATTCAAAACCCGTAATCTGAGTTCAATTTTAACCTATGATATAGAAAATGAACAGACTAATAATATACTGATTTCATAGAAAATTAGGAATACCTTCCAATTTTAATATAATATTTTGTTTTTTATTCAGTATTTAATATATTTTTAATAATTTTATTTGTTTATCATTTTAATAAATTAAAGAAGAAGAGAAAAAGGAGTATTTTCACCTTCTCAATGATGTAAAATATACAGATGAATGATTATTCAATAATTTTAAATACTTTATATAATAAATCTAATTATCGATAAAATATCGAATAATTATTCAAAAAAATCTAAAAAAAATAAAAAGTTGGATAGAAATGGTAGATATTACAGATACACTGGATTGCACGGGCGAAGTATGTCCTTATCCAGATGTGAAAACTAAAAGAAAAGTAAAGAAGATGAATTCAGGAGAAGTTTTAGAAGTATTAGTAGATTATCCGCTTTCCGCTGAAAGAATTCCTGAGACCATGGAATCTTTAGGGCATAAAGTGGTATCTGTTGATAAAACTGGAACTTCTGCTTGGAAGATTCTAATCCAAATAAAATAAGGTGAAAAAAAATGTTAACAGAGGAATTTTGGTATGTATTAATAGCCGGACTAATTATAGGTGGAATTTTTGGGTTTATTTTGCAACGTGGAAGATTTTGCATGAACTCAGCCTTTAGAGATATAATCTTGTTAAAAGAATACAAATTAGCAAAAGCAGTGCTCGTTTCATTAGCTGTTTTAATGGTCGGTTTTGCAATTTTTGCTTTCGGGGAAGTTATTGATTTAGCTCCAAAAGCATTTTTACCATGGGCTGCTATTGTTGGTGGTTTAGTTTTTGGAATTGGGATGGTTTTTGCGGCAGGATGTGCGAGTGGTACTACATATCGAGTTGGAGAAGGTATGGTAGGTTCTTTAGTTGCTGGTATTGGTCTGACATTTGGAGCTGCAATGACAGCTGGGGGATTTTTAAGTGGAGCTAAGACTTATTTACAAGATAGTGATACTCTAGTTGGAGATGCATCTCCCTCAGGAAATCCAACAATAATGCTAATTGTTGGTATTGTGGGACTTGCCTTAATGTTTTACTTCTGGGGATGGCCAGCAATTAAGAAGAGACGAGATGCAAATGAGCCTTTGATAAAGACAGATAACCTAGTAGAAAAAACATTTAAAAAAGCATATCCATGGTGGGTTACAGGGATTCTTATTGGAATAATCTTAACCGCGGGCTATATTGCCAGTAATGGTGTAGTAGGTATTACTGGGGGTTGGATGAACATAAGAGGATGGCTCTTATCCTATGAAAATCCTGGAGCTTCAGTTATGTGGACAGGATTTATAATCTTTGGTATTATCCTCGGTTCTTTCGTAAGTGCGTATCTCGCGGGGGAGTTCAAATTGAGAGTTCCTAAAGAGGGTCTTACATTATTAAAGCAGTTATTTGGTGGTATTTTGATGGGGTTCGGCGCTGTTACCGCGTTGGGATGTAACATAACCAATATTTTAGGCGGTGTTCCACAACTCTCTATACATAGTATCGTAACAGGTGTTTTTATAGTTCTTGGTTGTTGGATTGCAGCTTATTTATTGTTTATGTGGAGAAAAGATTAAACATCGGAGATGAATGATAAAAAATGGGAAGACTGGGAATTCTTTTTTTCAATGGACCTTACCAAGCACAATCTTCAGAGACAGTATGCAAATTAGCAAATGCTGCATTAGATAAAGGTCATGATGTGCATATATTTTGTTACATGGATGCTGTTAATGCTGCTTTAGAAAATCAAAAAGACGTTGAGGGAATCTATAATATTGAGAAGGGATTTAAGGAAATCCTTGACAAAGGAGCAACGGTAAGATTATGTAATCTCTGTTTAATGGTAAGAGGCACCATGAAAAATTGTTTAAAGAGAGAATGCGGGGATGTGAAACGAGCAGGAACACCTGATCTAGCGAAGATTATTGAAGAAACCGATAAATTAGTTGTAATATGTTGAGGTGATATCATGTCTGAAGAAAAAGAGATTGTTATACTTTTACGGCAACCTCCTCATGGTACTCTTTATCCCGTAGAGGGATTAAGAATGTCAGTTGCGGTAAGTGCCGATTTTGAACCGATAACGATAGCTATTAATGATGGTGTCTATACATTCCTCAAAGATGTAGACAAAACAATGTACTCAATGCACATTAATTTTTTGAAAGATATAGATCTAGAAATCTATGTAGATAAGAAATCGCTAGATGAGCGTGGACTAGTTAAAGATGATTTAATTGATAGCGTTGAAATTAAGGAACATGGAGAAATTTTAAAAATTATTGAAAATTCAACGGTAACCATACCATTTTAGGAGGTGCTAATGTAATGGGTAAAAAAGTCTTATATTTTATTTCAAGTGAAGATATCACAGGAGTACAACTTGCTATGGAACATACAGATGAAGATGATGTTACTATATTTTTACTCCAGAACGCAGTCTATTTCGCGAATAAATCTAATGCAACAGTTTCCCAAGCTTTGAATCAAAAGAAAACAGTAGCAGTATGTAAAGAAGATATCGATATTCGAGGTTTAAATAATTTCATTTCTGATAAAATAAAATTAATTTCATCAAGCGATGTTATTGATTTGATTTTTGAAAGTGAAACGATTATAAATATGTAGTTAAATAAATCAAAACACTTCTTTTTTTTCATAATTTTAATTTTTGAATATTCTTGTTTTAAAACCTAAATTCTTATAATTTTTGTTTCAATCATGCATTTATGAGTAACAAAAAAGAGAGTTCAGAAATAATCCGGTTAGCACATGGAGCGGGTGGAGTTTTACAAGAAAACTTAATAGATTTCATTACAAAAAATATAGCGTTTAAAAATGTAAATGATGGTATTGGAATAGATGAATTAGATGATGGAGCAACAATCCCTTTAGAAAACTATGATAAAGAAATTGTAGTTACAGCAGATGGACATACAATATTTCCTCTATTTTTTCCTGGTGGAGATTTAGGGACCTTAAGTGTTTGCGGTACAGTAAACGATCTCCTAATGATGGGAGCAGAACCAATTGCTTTAACTTCTATGATAATTATAGAGGAAGGATTTGAATTTGAAAAATTAGGAAAAATAGTTGATTCTATGAATCGAAAAGCTAAAGAAGCCAACATTGCGATAATTGCGGGAGATACTAAGGTAATGCCACGAGGTACATTAAATGAATTAATAATCGCTACAACTGGTATTGGACTTAAGGATAAAAAAATAAAGATCTTAGATAACAATATACAAGTAGGAGATAAAATTATTTTAACTGGAAGTATTGGAGATCATGGGACTGCATTGATGGCCTCTCGAGAGGGATTAAATATCTCTACTGAGTTAAAATCAGATATATCTTTATTACTTGAAATTTATAATGCGATTAAATTAGAAATTGATAATAACTTGATTCATGCTATGAAGGACCCTACACGTGGTGGTATTGCGACTGCTTTGAATGATTGGGCTCATAAATCGGATATTAGCATATGGATTGACGAAAAACAAGTCCCAATCAAGAAAGAAGTTACAGCAATTTGTGATATGTTAGGATTAGATCCTTATAATATAGCAAGTGAAGGAAGAGCTCTCTTAGCTGTCGATCCTGAACATTCAGAAGATATATTAAAAAAAATAAAAGCTACTAAGATTGGAAAAGATGCCGAAATAATCGGAGAAGTTAAAATTGAGAAACCTAAAAGAGTTTTGTTAAAGACAATTGTAGGGGGTACTCGATTTGTTGATATGCCATTGGGAGAACCTATTCCTCGAATTTGCTAAAAGGTGAAAAATATGGAAATACCAGGATTAAATATTCTTAGGAGTAAGGATTTTACTGATAAACTTATAAAAGGAATAAATGAGATCATTAGAGAAATAAATAAACCCATCAAGTTCATGCATGTATGTGGAACTCATGAACACACTATTTCCAAATATGGATTAAGAACAATTCTACCTAAAGAAATTGAAATTTTATCCGGTCCAGGGTGCCCTGTTTGTATTTGTCCTGCCGCTGATATTGACAAAGCTGTAGAGCTTGGAAAAAGGGATGATACAATTATAACCACTTTTGGTGATATGATTCGAGTTCCTGCTACAAATATATCTTTAGCTGAACTCAAAGCAAAAGGAGCGGATATTCGCATTGTATATGGTCCAAATGATGCGGTTAAGATTGCTAGAGAAAACAGGGATAAGGAAGTAATCTTTTTCGCTATTGGGTTTGAAACAACTGCTCCTTTAATAGGATATGAATTGCAATCCAAACCACCATCAAATTTTTCAGTTATTTGCGCTCATAAATTGATTCCAGCAGCTTTAGAGCTTTTAATGAGTCAATCTCAGTTAAGGATAGATGGTTTTATATCTCCTGGTCATGTTTCTACAATAATTGGAATGAAACCATATGAGATTTTTTCACGGGGGTACAAAATTCCAAATGTAATTTCTGGATTTGAGCCGAATGACGTGTTACTCTCAATCTTAATGCTTTTAAAACAAGTAAGAGATAAAAATTATGACACTATAAATGAATATTCAAGGGTAGTAAAGCCCGAAGGTAATATTGTGGCACAGAAAGTCATTGATGATGTATTCCACCCAATATCATCTCCATGGAGGGGGATTGGAAGAGTATATGATGGTGGATTAGAAATAAGGGATAAATATAAAGAATTTGATGCTGATAAAAAATTTGATATAACAATTGAAAAATCTCAAGATATCCCTCCTGGTTGTTCTTGTCACTTAGTAATGGTTGGGAAATTATATCCTTTTGAATGTAGGCTTTTTAGAAAAGAATGTAATCCACTTAATCCAATTGGTCCTTGTATGGTTTCACTTGAAGGTACCTGTAGTATTTATTATAAATATCATAGTGAAAATAATTCTTAATGAAAGATTATAAAACAATAGAGATTAATATAACTGGAATTGTCCAAGGAGTAGGATTTAGACCATTTTTATATAATTTAGCTCGTTCTTTAAACTTAAACGGATACATATTAAATAGAGGCAATGCTGGAGTCAGATTAATTTTACAAGGATCTCCTCAAAATCTAAAAAATTTTTTAGAAGATATTAAGGAATTAAAACCCGATATTTCATATATAGAAAAGATTGAAGTTGATTATTTAGATAACTCACAGGAATATAATACTTTGGAGATCAAAAAAAGTGAAGAAGGACGTGGTATTAGTTTAACTCTTCCACCAGATATTGCTATCTGTAATGATTGCTTAGAAGAAATGCGAAATCCTCAACAAAAAAAGTATTACAAATATCCGTTTATAGCCTGTGCTGTTTGTGGACCTAGGTTCACTACTGTTACTGAATTACCTTATGATAGAGAACGTAGTACCATGATTAAATTTCCATTTTGTAAACAAGCAGATCCAGTATCTTGCATTCAAGAGTATACAGATTTCAATAATAGAAGATTCCATGCTCAGACATTTGCGTGTTCTGTGTGTGGCCCACATTACATTCTCTATAATAAACAGAGAGAGGTTCTTAAAGAAGGTTCAATAGACAGTATTTTGAGGGAAACGACTAAGCAAATAAACGGTGGAAGAATTGTTGCTATTAAGGGTATAGGAGGAATTCATTTAGTTTGTTTGGCTGATAGCGATGATATCATCCTAAAATTACGTAAAAGGAAGGGAGAAAGAAAATATAAACCATTTGCTTTAATGGTTCCAAACCTAAAAATGGTTGAAGACTTCTTTAAAATCTCAAACATAGAGAGGGAGTTATTAAACTCATTCCGTAGACCAATAGTTCTCTTGGAAAAAGTTAAACCAAATGATAATTCTCTCATAAGTAAACAGGTTGCTCCAGGCTTACATAATATCGGAGTAATGCTTCCCTATTCGGGGATACATCATCTTCTATTTGATTATATTGGAGAAAAACCATTAATTTATACAAGTGGAAATAAATCCTATATTCCTATGGCTCTAGAAAATACAAGTATCTTTGAACAGTTAGAAGATCTTGCTGATATTTTTCTTCTTCATAATAGACCAATTTATCAAAGAGCCGATGACAGTGTCTTAAGAGTTCATGACGAACAAGTAAAGTTAATAAGGCGTTCTAGAGGATATGTACCTGAATATATACCTTTACCATTCGAAGTAGACATTCCAGGAGCTATTGCTACAGGACCTTTGTTAACAGCAACAGGTGCGATATTAAGACGAAATAGGATTTTCCCTACGCAACATATTGGAAATATTACTCATTTGGAAACTTTTGAATTTTTACATAACGCTTTATTTCATTTAAAAAATCTACTTCAAATAAAAGATCCTGAAGTAAAATTTATAGTAAGTGATGCTCATCCAGAATTTATTACAACTAAATTTGCCAGCGAGCTTGGGGCGCAATTTCAATGCAATGTTTATAAAATACAGCATCATTATGCTCACATTTTGTCTTTAATGGCTGAAAACAAAATTGAAAAAGACGAAACCATATTAGGAATTACTACTGATGGAGTGGGTTATGGGGAAGATGGTAATATATGGGGTGGTGAAATATTAAAATCTTCTTATCATGATTATGAACGTTTAGGTCAGTTAGAATATCAACCTATGATTGGAGGAGATCGATGTACAAAATATCCTGCTCGCATGGCAGCATCTATTATTTTAAACGCACTAGGATTAGAAGAATCAGAGAGAGTATTTAAGAAGCTCAAATTAGAAAATGATCTTGAGTATAGAGATATAGAATTAAGAACCTTAAATTCTCAGTTTGAGCAAGCAAAATACCAATTTCCTACTCAAAATGTTCCCTTGACAAGTTCTACAGGTAGAATTTTTGATACTATATCATATCTTCTGGGAGCATCAAAAATGAAAACTTATAGAGGAGAACCTGCTATGAGGTTAGAAGGCATGGCTATAAAAGGTAATCCTGATAATATTGAGTTGAATATAAGTTTTACCAAGACAAATGGTATCTATTATATTAAAACATCAAACTTAGTATTAGATATTATTTCTCTATTAGAAGAGGGTAAGTATAGAAATGAAGATATCGCAGCTAAGTTTCAAATAGAGTTCGCAGGAGTATTTGCTGAAATAGCTATAAAACTTGCCAATGAGAATAATCTAGATAAAATAGGTTTAACTGGAGGTGTTGCTTATAATAATTCCTTTTCAAAAACTATAAAGCAAAAAATTCTTCACTCAAATCTAATTTTCTTAGAGCATAATACTATTCCCCCCGGTGATGCTGGAATAAGTACTGGACAACTGATAGGTGGGATTTTTAAACACACTAAAATGAATTAGAGGGATATTTCCAAATGTTGGTCTTTACTTTATTTTGATTGTTCAACATGCTAATAATAGTATTAAAGGAGAATTCATATATATAAATACAAAAGTCAATTATAAAAGAAGTAATTTAAAAGACTCAGAGATCAAGAGAAAAATGATAGTAAATGATGATCATAGAGAAGATTTAATGAAGATTGCTAAAAAATTGATAAGGAAACCACACTCGATCCCAACAGACGAAAATGAAGAGCCTACGGAAACATACATTGAATATTTAAGCCTTATGTATAGTCCTGAAATTGCTAAAATCGTTCAGATTCTCCCTATTTTTCCCGAAGGGATAATCATTACAGAATTTGCTAATCAAGTAAATATAAAAAAAGAAGAATTAATTGAAAAACTTAGTGAAGTTAGTAGAAAACGATTTGTCGTAGCACGTGGAAGATTGTATTCCTTACCCGATGCTTTTATGATTTATGATGTTCCTTTCATTGTTAAAGAGAATTATGAAGGTTCTGATGCTAAAAAATTTGCTGATTTAAGTAGAAAATTCTTCATAGAAGATAAATACTATAAAAAGTGGGAGACATCTTGGAAAGGTACGCCATATATGAGAGTTTTAACTGTTAGTGAAGAAATTGACCCAGAACATGAAATAATACCCTTGGAAGAAGTTTATAGCATAATTGATAATCATAACTCTTTTGCAATTATCGCTTGTCCATGTCGATTAAGAGCAGAAATTAGTGGTGTAAGAGAATGTACTGATAAATATCCACTTCATAATTGTCTTCAAATAGGACTAGCTACTGAAGTTATGGGTGAAGATCCTGGTAAGAAAAAAATCTCAAAGGATGAAGCGAAAGAATTAGTAAAACAATCTGCTGAAGTAGGGCTTGTATTGGCAACTGACAACTCAGCTAGATTAACTACTGTGATATGCTCTTGTTGTGAATGTTGTTGTGGGATATTGAGGGGTTTAACTCAATTTGATAATCCAAGAGCTATTGCAAAGGCGAATTTTATATCTACTATTGACAAAGATGCATGTACAGCATGTGAGACTTGTATTGAGCGCTGTAAATTTAGTGCGATTACTGTAAATAACTTTGCTAACGTAAATCCTGATAAATGTATAGGATGTGGTTTATGCGCAGTGACTTGTCCCAATGATGCGATAACAATGAAACGACTTGAAAGAGAAAAAATACCGGGCTTGTCTTAACCACTAGGTTTTAATTTAATTTAAAACAAATTAAAAATATTCTAATAAGATTTATTTTAATACATTTTTTGTACTACTTAAGCTTTATAATATTGAAATTCTCATTAATGCCATTAACTAAGCGTATTATCCCTTGTCTAGATGTAACCAATAATAGAGTGGTTAAAGGTACGAAATTCATTGATATTAAAGATGCCGGTGATGCTATTGAATTAGCACGTTTCTATGATGAAAACGGTGCGGATGAACTTGTTTTCCTTGATATCACAGCATCTTCAGATAAAAGAAAAATTTTAATAGATCTAGTTGAAAAAACTGGAGAACAAGTATTCATTCCTTTTACAGTTGGAGGAGGATTAAGAACTGTCCAAGATATCAAAGAAATTTTAAGGGCAGGGGCGGACAAAGTATCGTTGAATACTGCTGCCGTTCAAAATCCTGATTTAATAAAAGAAAGTGCAAATATATTCGGATCTCAATGTATCGTAATAGCCGTAGATGCTAAAAGGAATTACGTTAATAATCCGGAGGAGGTAAAACAGAAAAACCTTGTAGAAATAGATGATAAGTATTATTGGTGGGAAGTATACATTCATGGAGGAAGAACAGCAACTGGAAAAGATGCTGTTTTATGGGGTGAAGAAGCTGCGAGATTAGGAAGTGGTGAAATTCTTTTGACTTCAATGGATTGTGATGGAACTAAAAATGGTTATGACATAGAATTAACAAAAGTTTTTAGTGAAAGATTAGATGTTCCAATAATTGCTTCAGGAGGTGCAGGAAATCCTCAGCATATAATCGATGTATTTAAATTAGGTAAAGCTGATGCAGCATTAGCGGCTTCGATTTTTCATTATAATGAATTTCCAATAAACATCGTAAAACAAGAATGTAATAAAGCTGGGATTGCTGTGAGGTTATAAATATGTCTTTTAATATTGCAATTATAGATTATGAAATGGGAAATCTTAAGAGCATCTACAAATGTTTGAAATATTTAGATGTTAGAAGTACAATAACATCTGATCCTAAAATTATATTAAATGCAGATGGTGTTATTTTACCAGGAGTTGGTGCTTTTGGTGATGCTATTAAACATTTAAAGGAAAAAGGATTATTAGATATCATCTATCAACTTAATAATGAAGGTAAACCATTATTCGGGATTTGTTTAGGACTTCAGCTCTTATTTGAAACAAGTTCTGAGATGGGAAGTTTTAGAGGTCTCAAATTACTTAAAGGAGAAGTAATTTTATTTGATGTAAAAAAAGTTATTAAAGTCCCTCATATTGGATGGAATAGTGTCGAGCTTCTAAATAGAGACCATTTCTTAATTCAAGAAATTCCTAACAATACATATTTTTACTTTGTACATAGCTTTTATAGTGTACCTGAAAATGAAGAAAATCTATTAGGATTAACTAAATATGGAGAGATTGAATTTTGCTCAATTGTTTCTAATGATAATATTGTTGCCACTCAATTCCATCCTGAGAAATCTAGTAGGTATGGAATTAAAATTTATCAAAATTTTATAGATTTTTGTAAAAAATGAGCACTTTTTCATATTAGATTAATAAATTTCTTTAATAGGTAATTTTCAAACTTAATATATAGTGAAGAACTATGGGTGGTCTTTTTGGGGTTTTTTCTAGCAATGATTGTATAGAAGATTTGTTCTTCGGTACTGATTATCACAGCCATTTGGGCACAGTTAGAGGTGGATTAGCTGTTAAAAATTCAGGGGGATTTCAAAGGTTCATAAAAAATATTACAACATCTCAATTCAGATCTAAATTTGAAAAAGATATCAAATTAATGCATGGTAATAAAGGTATTGGAGTGATTAGTGATTTTGATGATCAACCTTTAATAATTAATTCAAATTTAGGTGTATTCGCAATTTCTACTGTGGGAAAGATAAATAATATTGATAAATTGGCAAAAGAAGCGTTAAAGAATGGAACCCATTTTTCGGAGATGCATGGGAGTGAGATTAATCCTACGGAAATGATTGCAACAATAATTACTCAAGCTAAGACATTTGAAGAAGGAATTCAACAAGTACAAAATATTATTGATGGCTCATGTACAATGCTTATATTAACCGAAAAAGGAATCTATGCAGCCAGGGATAAACTTGGCAGGACTCCTCTTATTCTAGGAGAAAAACCCGGTTCTTATTCTGTTACCATGGAAACTAGTGCTTTTCCAAATTTGGGATACCAAGTATCGAAATATTTAGGTCCAGGTGAAGTAATGTTTATAAGTGAGAAGGGTTTCGAACAAAAAATTCCACCTAGTAATCATATGCAAATTTGTGCTTTTTTATGGGTTTATTATGGATATCCCGCATCAAATTATGAAGGAATTAATGTCGAGATGGTTCGTTATAGATGTGGTTCTTATTTAGCAAAAAATGATCACGTAGAAATTGATTTAGTGGCAGGGATTCCAGATTCTGGGACTGCTCATGGTTTGGGTTATTCATTTGAAGCAAAAATTCCATACTCACGACCATATGTAAAATATACTCCCACTTGGCCCCGAAGCTTTATGCCTCAGGATCAATCTATAAGGGATCTTGTTGCGATGATGAAACTAATCCCAATTAAAGAATTGATAAAAGATAAACGCCTTCTGTTTTGTGAAGACTCGATAGTACGAGGAACTCAACTTAAAAAGACAATTGAACGTTTATTTGATTCTGGGGCTAAGGAAGTTCACATGAGACCTGCATGTCCTCCACTTGTATATGGTTGTAAATTTCTAAATTTTTCTCGTTCTCGTTCTGAATTAGATTTAGCCGGACGATGGGCTATAAAAGAATTAATTGGAAGGGATATTGGAGATCCTGCTGAGTATGTTAATCCCGAATCTGACAATTATAAAGCTATGGTTGAAGTTATACGTAAAAAGTTAGGATTATCAACTTTACAATATCAGAGACTTGAGGATTTAGTCAAAGCTATTGGCTTACCTAAAGAAAAGCTCTGTACATATTGTTGGGATGGTGTAGAATAAACTTAAGTTCTACTTTTCACTATTGATTTTTCCAATTCCGCTAATTTCTGTACAGATTTTAATTGATAATCTCCTGTTAAACATGCTAAACATAATTGATTTTTATCTTTTCCAATTGCCTGAGTTAAATCTTCAATAGTTTGATATAATAATGTATCTGCTCCTATTTTCTTTTGGATTTCTTCAAGATATTTTTCACCATATAATTCTTGAAATTTTCCAGCTATCAATTCAGATTTCGTAGGAAAATCGATTCCCATGTAACAAGGACTAACAATTGGAGGACAACTGATCCTTAAATGGATTTTCTTAGCACCTCCTTTTTCTCTTAGGAGCGTAACAATTTGTTCGGTCGTTGTGCCCCTCACAATAGAATCATCTAATAGAATAATATCTTTTCCAGAAACTACACTTTTGATCGGATTTAATTTTTCTCTAACTGCTATTTTTCGTTTTACTTGACCTGGCATAATAAAAGTCCGATGCACATATCTATTTTTCATCAATCCTTCTGCATAGGGAAGTTTTGCTTCTTTAGCATAACCTACAGCAACACTTCTACCAGAATCTGGAACTGGTACCACTATCGCATTTTCTCTAATTTTTGAGTCTTTTAAAATAGGATCACTTTTAGCTAAGTATTCACCTAACCTCACCCTTGCTTCTGCGACTGATATTCCATCAATAATTGAATCAGGTCTAGCAAAATATACATATTCAAATTGACATATAGCTGTTCTATTTGATTTTATAATATTTTCAGAATGGATGTCTTTTTGGTGACTTAAATGTACAATCTCACCAGGTTTGACATCTCTTATGAGTTTTCCCCCTACAACATCGATAGCACAAGATTCAGAAGCAACAAAATAAATATTTCTACTAGAATTCTTTAATTCACCAATACATAAAGGTTTAAAACCAAGTGGATCCCTCATCGCATAGATATCCCCTTCAGTGGTCATTAAAATTAATGAATATGACCCATCCAATAATCTACTAGCTAAGGTTAATACTTCTGGCCAATCTTCTGTCCCTAAAGCAATTGAACCAATTAATTGTGCCATTACTTCAGTATCTGTATCGGTAATAAAAACACGTCCCATATCATCCATATTTTTCTTAACATCATCAAAATTAGCAATTGTACCATTGAATGCCATTGAAAATTCAATTTCATTGTTTTTAAAATGAAAAGGTTGCATATAATTGGTAGATTTGTATCCAATTGATCCTGTAGTAGAGTATCTATTATGCCCAATACCTACATTTCCCCAATATTGAGATAGTACCTTACTTTCTAAAACTTTCGAAACCAGCCCACTCTTTTTATAAGTAATAATATTACCGCCTGTTTTTAATATTGATATTCCAGTTGATTCCTG
>JAHQWY010000390.1 GCA_029856445.1 Promethearchaeia archaeon | reverse complement strand
GTGCGGCTGAATATGTAAAGGATACTATGAAGGAAGCAGCTATCTATTTTGCTGTTAAGAAATCTCTCGGTCCTGCACCAAAAGGAAAAGAAGAAAATACAGTAACTGCTCCCAGAGTAGGAAGAGAGCAGTTTTATTCATTTAAAGGAACAGGTAAGATTAATAAAGAGGAATGGAAAGGAAATGAAATTGTCCCTCAATTTGAATCGATTCAAGCAATTCCCTGTAAAACGTGTAAAGGAAAAGGTTATCTTGAGAATAAGTGCAAAACATGTAAAGGCACTGGCAAAATCGAAGAAACTTTAACTGTACTTGTTGGTGAAGAACAAAATAAAGTAAAAAAGCCATTTACTTATCCATGTGGCGCGTGTTATGGGACTGGAACTAGAACGGAGCCTTGCAAAGAATGTGGTGGACATAAAAACCTTTATAAATATGAAGAACTCCCCGTACCATTCCAAACGGTAGTTACAGGTGTGCCAATATTACATAGTAGTGCTCAAACTAAATATGAAAAAGAAATTGGAGATGATCTTCATAAAATGATTGAAGATGTAGAAGGAATTAGATTCAGCGATTTTAAGGAGTTAGACTCAAAAGCAGAGGCTTCCTTAGGATATTGGAATAAAAATATTAAAAAAACAATAGGCTCTGCTGGGAATGATTATAAAGCTTATGAAAAAGATAAAGATGCCCAAATTACTACTCAAATCTATCTTTTCCCTATGATACAGATGTTTGCTGAAACAAAACGAGGAAAAAGGTTTGAAATTTACAGTCTTGGTTCAGGAACCAAATTTATGGTATATTCAAATTTCTAGTTTATTTTTTTAATTACATAATTACCCATTTTTTTGATATTTAATAAGCAATTTAGAATAATTTATCTGAATATAAAATTTTTAAAATCTAATCTACTTTAGGAGCACCAACATCAAAAATTTTATCAAAAACTTGAGGTAAATTATCAATAATTCCCTTTCGTGCAGCACCTATAAATACTAATGCGATTCCTGCGCCTAATCCAAATTGAAATATTGCATTTAGAATGAATTCAAATAATGCAGCTGGAATTCCATAAATGATTATTTCATAAAAAAAATATCCAAAAACCATTGTGAAACCTCCCACCAAAACAGCTAAAATATCTCGATAATTTAACTTATTGTAAAATCTTTTGGGATTTGCAATCAAACCCACGAAAAAACCTTCTAAACCCTTAATTATCAAAGTTCCTGGGGCGTAGATAGTATATCCTAAAAATAGGTCAGCAAGAGCAGAACCGATTCCTCCAGAAAAGGCTCCAATTAAAGGGCCAAATAATAATCCGCAAATCATTACTCCAGCATCTCCAATGTTAATAAAACCTTCGGTTGCTGGAATAGGAATAGAAATTATCATAGTAAGAATACATATAAGGGCAGCAAAAATTCCTATTATTGAAAGAGACAATATTATTCTCGGTGTAAATCGTCCTTCTTGATTTTCCTTTTTATACTTTTTATTATTTTCTATTATTTATATCGCCATTATTCAGTTTTCTAGTTTTTTGAATTTTTTAGTCTATATAAAATTAATTTACTCAGTGAGAAAGTTAAGTTAAAAATGATCTAAAATTTACGATGGATCGTAAATTTTATATTTTTTGAAATTATTAAATAAATCAATTTAAAATATAAACTAAGTGAAAAAAAAAGATTCTTCTTTGGATAATTTTATTTAGTATTTTAGGTAGTATTGGCGCGATAACAGTGGCGGGAGCGTTTCTTTTCTTGGGAGATAATTATCAAAAAATGCTTATCCCGATTCTTGTTTCATTTGCTACAGGAATTCTGCTTTCAGCCGCACTTTTAGGGCTGATCCCAGAAGCTATAGAAGAATTAGGTGGAGAACCACATTTGATTATGCCATTTGTTTTAGGAGGAATATTGTTTTTCTTTTTTATGGAGAAAATTATTATTTGGAGAAATTGCAGAAATAAAGAATGTGAAGTTCATTCTCATGCGTCAGGTCCCATTATCCTCCTAGGTGATTCACTGCATAATCTGACAGATGGAATAGTGATTGCGACTGCTTTTTTAACAAGTGCAGCCCTTGGTGTAAGTACGGGATTCACAATATTGGTTCATGAACTTGCTCATGAGACGGGGGATTTTGGTATTTTAATTCACTCCGGATATTCAAGAAAAAAAGCATTTATTTATAATCTTATATCGAGTTCCACAACGATACCGGCAGCTATAATTGGATATTTTATATTGGGTGCAATTACCTCAGTAGTTCCTTTCATCTTAGCAATTTCAGCATCCAGTTTTATTTATATTGCTTTATCTGATCTGACACCTGATCTGCATCAACATACTGATCTAAAATACAGTGTTCGTCAATTATTATTTATTGTTGTTGGGATTCTCTTAATGTATGTTTTACTAACATTAGGAGGTCACAATCATTAAAATATTTTATATTGTATAAAATGTTAGAGTTAGATTATAAGGTTCTAAAAAGGATATACATCACCCCACAACGTCTAAAGGTTGGAGATCTCGCTAAAGTTCTTAAATTTCCACATTCTACAATTGGTAGTTGCATAAAAAGGTTAGAGGAAAATGGATACGTTATTTATGAACGATATAAACCAGTTATACTATCAAAACAAGGAAAAAATCTTGGTGCTGAACTTATTCGCCACGCCCGATTACTTGAATTGCTTTTACATCATGAATTGGGATTAACTCCCAAGGATGCCCATAATGAAAGTGAAAAATTTAACTTGCTTTTCTCATGCAATACAATAAATAGAATTTGTGCTAAATATTCGCACCCTAAATTTTGTCCCTGTGGAGAAGAAATTTCAAACTCGTCAGAATGTTTTTGTCAAGGAAAAATTTAGCGATTTCAATTAGTTTTCGAATAATTATCTGATTTAATTAATGCTTCATATTTTTTCTGACCTTCCTATACGATTTTATTGCTTAAAATAAAATGGAATCGTGCAAAAATCTTCATAACTAGAAGCATATCAATTTGGTCCTCAATAAAAGGTCTCTATTTAGATATGGGGCATAGTTAATATACTAGATAATTTCTTGCTGAAGGAGGTTTTTCCTGAACTACTCGTTCCTACCACATTTTTTCTCACAACTAATTCCTTTCTTTACGTATATCCACGGGACAATATTGACAATAATTATCAATAACTATGGTTCAAATTTTTCATCATGGATAACTTTATCAATCGCAAGAAGGCATGCTTCTTCCCAATCATCGTTAGGGTCAATACTTTTACAGCA
>JAHQWY010000389.1 GCA_029856445.1 Promethearchaeia archaeon | reverse complement strand
TACCAAGGAAGTTGGTGTAAATTCTGTGCAGATGAAAATCACCCAAATAAAGAACGAAGATTAACTGCTAAAAAAGAATTGGTTCAGATGATTGAATCCTTAAACTATACTCTCCTCTCAGAATACCACAACAACACTAAAAAAATACAGATTAGATGTCGGAATCAACATCAGTTTACTATGACCCCCAAATACTTTAAACGGCTCGTAAATCAAAATATTGAACCCTGTAGTAAATGCAGAAAAGAATCCTAAATTTTCTATATTTCAACAAATTAAGATTTGTAAAAAATAGTTTTCCCTTTTTTTATTAGTTTTCTGTAATAGTAGGCTCTATATCCTCAAGCTCCAAGAGTCGTTTCGCCTCTTCCTCCAAATCTACGCTAAAGATATCCGTTATACCACTTTGCTGCATAGAAACACCATAAATTCTGTCTGAATTTACGATATTCTCTTCTCTATGGCTAATAACCAGGAATTGCGCTTGACTGGAAAATTCCTTTATAACCATCGAGGTTCTGTGTACATTGGGACCATCAAGGGCTGCATCGATCTCGTCCATAATATAGAACGGCGCGGGATAGAATTCTTGCACGGCAAAGATGAATGAGAGCGCCACAAGGGTTTTTTCACCCCCGCTTAAAATTTCGAGGCTTGAAATTTTTTTCCCGCGCGGTCGAGCTTCGATGCTGATACCACCTTCGAAGGGTTTATCGGGACGGTCTAGAATCATTTTAGCAGAGCCACCAGGAGAAAGTTTCTGAAATGTATGAGAGAATTCTCGATTAATTTCATGATAGGCTTTCATGAACGTACGTGTTTTTTCAAGTTCAATTTTATCTATCGCGTCAAGAATTGATTTTCTTTCTCTCTGAATTGTTTGTCGTCGCATATCAATCTCATCAAATCTTTCTTTTACAACATCATATTGTTCAATTGCTTTTAAATTAACAGGTTCAAGAGTCTTTTTGTTTTTAGTTTGTTCTACAATTTCAGCTTGTAGTTCAGGTTCCGAAAGGTCCTCTGTAATTGGGGGCAATGACCCATATTCTTTAGAACGTTGAAATAAAGTCTCTATTTGATCAGCACAAATAATTTTCTTAGATTCGAAGTTGTTCTTTTTTGAATTCTCCATTGATTGATCTGATTTCAAATCTGTAATAGTTTTCTGATGTTGTTTTTGTTTTTGCCATGACTCATCTTTTTCTTGTATATATTTATCAATTTCCTCTTGTTTTGCATCTTTTTTCCCATTTTCAGCGTCTAATTCAACTTTATAATTTTCTAGTTCTTTTAATACAGTTTCAATTTGTTTTTCAGTATCATTAATTTCCTGATTTAGCTCAAGAATTTTTTGTTCTCTTTCCTTATTTTTATTTAACTCATTTAATTTCTTTTGGTATTTTTGTAAATCTTTATTAAATTTATTTAATTTCTTTTGAGCATCTTTTTGTAATTCTACTTCTTTGGTCTTTTCACTTCTTAATGAATCTATTATATTTTGTTTATTATCAACATTTGTTTGAATTTTATCAACTTCAGAATTTAATTCATCTACATCTTTTAAACAAGCTTCAATTTTATTCTCAGCATCGATATTTTCCTTTTTAATGTCTTCAATTGAATTAATTATTCTCATTACATTTTCAAGTGCGCGTAAGCGGTCCAAAATTTCTTCTAATTCTATATTTTTTTCTTCAATTTGCTTCTGAATGTTTTCACTTATTTCCCAAAATTTTTCTTTCTGTGAAGCTAGAGCATCAATTTCTTCTTGGAATGAATTTTGCTCTTCTTGAATTTTGTTAATATTCTCTTCTGTATTAACAATTAAATTTTTCTTTTCCTCTATTGAACTGTTCAATTTCTGGATATTTTCATCAATTTCTGTTAAATTTTCAAATAGATTCTGAATCCCATGCAATTCCTGTAATTTTTGTCTTAAATTTTCTAATTCTGCTTGTTCTGTCTCAATATTCTCTTGAATTTTAGAGATATCATCCCAGTACGTATCTTTAAGTTCCTCTGATTTTTTTATTTCTATATCTAATTCCTCAATCTCTTTTTCCCTTTCGCCTATTAATCCTTCTCTTTCTTTTATTTCTACATCGGCTTTTTTAGTTTTTTCATTTATTTCTTGAATTCTTTTATTAATTTCTTCAAGCCTTCGATTAAGCGCAGAAAGGTTTTCGGAATCATGTTTGTTTTGGATGTTAGCTTCTGTTAACTTTTTCTCAGTAATATTAAAATCATCCGTCTGAGAGTTTATGTTTTCAGTAATCTCATCAAGTTGTTTGTATAATTCTTGACTTTTAGACATAGTTAGCTTTCTTAATGATAAATAAACATTTTCTAAGATTTCCATGAGATCTTGAACGAAGCTATCGAAGGTTGTAGTTGAAGCTTGAACTTCTACATCCGCAGACTCTTTTACTCTCTCAATTAGTTGGTTGATAGTTGTATCTGCATTATCGGTAAATAATTTTAAAGTCTCCATGATAGATATTAGCGTTTCTGTCATCTCTGTAGCTTGTTCTGTATCATCTCCAATTTCTTCAACAGATTTCATTATATCTACAATATCTAAAACGAATTTCTTAAAGTCTTCAGCAGATGTCTCGATTGCCTCTGCATTTGATTGTTGTATATTACTTTTTATGGATTCAACAGAAATATTAATGTTTTGAGTAAGCATGTTTAAAATTTGTAGAATTCCGGTAATGTCTGTTGTATTTTTCTCATATTCTGCATCAGAAGATTCGATTTTCTTTAAGATACCCTCTTTTTCTTTCAATAGATCTTCTAAGCGTCTTTGGACGTTTAAGTTTTTATTATTGTATTTTTCGAGATCTTTTTCAATAGCTAAAAGATTTTTATTTAAAGTAGATACCTGTAGATCCAAATTATTTTTCTCTCGTTCTAATTTAGTTGATTCTTTAGCGAAAATTTTGGATTCAGTGCTAATATTTTCAATTTTTCCCTTATTATCATTGATTTCAGATTCTAAAGAATATTTTTTCATCCTTAGCAATTCTAAGTTTTGCTCGTTCTTTTTATAAACTGAGTTTTGTTCTCTTAATTTTCCTCTTAAATCAACAATAGTTTTTTTCCTAGTTTCATTCTCCTTTAATAGATCTTTAACTGCATCCTCAGTATCTTTACCTTTACTTAATTCCTGGATTTTTTTCTCAATAGAGAGTTTTTTTTCATTCAAATCTTGAATGTTCTTGTTGTTTATACTAATCTCAGTAGTTAATGAAGATAAATTAGATTGCAAGTTGAATAAATTTGTATTTAGTTG
>JAHQWY010000063.1 GCA_029856445.1 Promethearchaeia archaeon | reverse complement strand
AAAGGTGCTAAATCTAAATTAAAAACTTCTGCATTTGGTCATGTCAAAAATATACCTTCCTCAATTCCAAGAGAACCACTATCAATAGAAGTTACTGAAGAAACGTCTACAGTAAAGAGCCCCTCTAGACCTTCAGATTTAATCAGTAAAGATACCCAATCGATTTCTATGCAACCATCTGTGACACAGGAACCAGTAAAGTCGAATGAAATACCTAAAAAAGATATCCCAGAAACGGTTCCGAAAGAGGTTATTGAACCTGTACAACCAACTTCTACAATTGACGAGAAGCAAATAGATCATGCCAACAAAATGCTAATAGAATTAAAACTAAAAAAAGCTGATCTAAACAAAATGGCATTAGATTTTGAGATGAAAGAACTGAGAGGGGAAATCACTGAAAAAGATCTTAAGGAAAAAAAGAAGAAAATAGAGGAATATGAGAAAAAAATAAATTCTCAGATTAAAGATTTAAATAAAATTTTAAAAGATTAGCTTTTACAATACCAATTTTCACTTCTTCTTTATAATTTTATAAAGGTTTTGAAAAAATTATAAGTGTACAATAATTAAAGTTTAAACAGAGGTGTTTAAAACTTATGCCTATTATTGTTATGAAATTTGGAGGATCTTGTTTAATTGACAAAACATCATTCAAAAAAATTATTAATATTACCAATATATATAAAGATGTAAGGAAAATTTATGTCGTGTCAGCTTTAAACGGTATTACAGATGTACTTCTAAAAACAGCTCAAAATTTAGAAGATTCAAGAATAATTGATCAAGCTATTTCTTTAATCGAAAAACGTCATATTGATATAATTGAACAGATATTTGATGAAGATACTGAATATTATATCAAAGCAAAAGATTGGATTGATGATAAATTAAGTGAGTTAGATGATGCATTTGCTGATATTAAAGAATTTGGATTAGAACCATACTATAGAGATTATGTTCTGAGTTTTGGAGAGATATTATCAACTTTTATTTTAAACCAATATCTTCTAAGTAATCAATTAGACTCAGTATATATTCCAGCGAATCAAATTATTATCACAAATGATGAATTTAATAATGCTTATCCATTATATGATTTAACAAATTCTCGAGTTAATAACCTTTTAACACCTCTTTTAGAGAATCCTAAGAAAGACACTATAATTTGTTTAACTGGTTTTATTGGAAGAAATAAAATAGGATATATTACTACTTTAGGGAGGGGTGGTTCAGATTATACTGCTACAATAGTAGCCCATTCTCTTTTTAGTATTGGAAAGGATAAGGATATTAAAGTTATTTTATGGAAAGATGTTGACGGACTCCTTGTAATAAATCCAAAATTTGTTCCTAATTCTTCCCTTATAAGAAATTTAGATTATAATGAAGCAAAACATATTGCTAATTTTGGGGCAAAGATCCTTCATCCAAAATGTTTAGAGGCAATAGAAAAGTATAAAATACCCTTAGAAATTAGAAATTTTGATAAACCCCTAGAGGCACAATTTACCGAAATTTCTGAACGAACAGATAAAGAACAAATAAAGGGAATTTCTGCTATTGAGTTAGCAACCATTATCACAGTAATTTCCGGAAGTTTAGTTGATGTACCTGGAGTTTTAGCAAAAATATTCAAAACTATGAGTAAAAATAAGATAAGTGTTTCCTTAGTTGCCCAAAGCTCTTCTGAAATAAGTACTTCTTTTATTGTGAGCGCAGAGGATTCAGAAAAAGCACTTCAAGCTCTATATAATTCAACTTTTTTTTCAGAATTTTTTGATATAAAAGCGGAAGAAGTTGCAGTAATTAACATTACTGGTTCAAAAATTCTTGAAACTAAAACTAAGGCAGAAATATTCAATGCATTAGATAAAAAACACATCGATGTTAAAGCTATATCTCAAGGGTATGATGAATTAAATTTATCTATTGTTATTAATAGAGAAAAATTATCAGATGCAATAATAGTAATACACGATGATTTATATGAAGAACTCGAAACTTAAATATAATTTAATATAAACTAAATTTTCCTATATTTTCTAGAAATGAGTTATTTAGGATAAAGAAAAAGAGATCGGATAATAATTCCTAAATTCGTGAGTCTATAATTCGACGGGTCAATTCAGTAAAGGCTTCATCAACATTTACACCCGTTTTTGCAGATGTTTCAATATAGATACTCCCTTCATTCTCTGCAAATGAACGAGCTTCATTTCTATCTATAACCATTCCAACATCCTCGATTAAATCTGCTTTGTTTCCAATAAATACAAAAGGAATATTTTCTCCAGCAAATTGGCGTATCTCTGTTAACCATTTCCTAGTTTCTGTATATGTTTGCTCTCTAGTTAAATCAAAAACTAAGAGGGCTCCAGCGGCTCCTTTGTAAAAAGTACTGCGTATAAATTCAAATCGCTGTTGACCACCAATATCCCATATAGACAGTGTTGCTATTTCACCAGGTCTAAATTCTACATCTTTAGTAAGAATATCAACTCCCACTGTCAATTTATAATTTGCTTGGAATCGATTCTTTATAAAACGTTGTACGAGTGAGGTTTTTCCAACAGCAGCGGCACCTGTGAGTAATACCTTTAGTTTAAAACTTGACATTAAGCTTCACTTACGTCGATTATTTTGATATTTTTTATAATTTTTAGTTGAGTATATAAATTAATTATAAAATTATGATATTTAATAATTTATTTAATTTATTAATACAAATTAAATTATAGATTTAATATAATAAAAATTTAAATATTTTTACATAAACTTAACCAGATTTTTAATTGTTCTAAACCTTATTTAGACATTAATGTTGCGCATAAAAGTACTTAATTTCATATATTATATCGAAGAAATAAAAATCTTTTAACTCCTAATTATCTTTTTTGAATTTCTCCATATTCTGTCAAAGTAGGAAAATAATCAAGATTCAAGTGAGGGAAATACATAGCTTCAGCATATTCTTTTTGAAATTCCTTTTTAATTGCAATTTCTATATACTGAATCCTATTTAGCATTTGTTCCGCTTTATGTCTTAAAGCTTTATTTATCAAGCAATATTGAGCCCCAATTCCTGCAGCATTACCAATCTGAAATATTTTTTCATCAGGTATATCAGGGATCATTCCAATAAATTTTGCATTTTCTGAATTAATATAATTTCCAAAGGCTCCTGCTAAAAATATTTGTTTGATATTTAAGCTCTTACTACCCATATTCTGTAAAATAAGTCTTGTACCTGAAAAAAATGCTGCTTTTGCCATTTGAATTTGTCTAATATCATTTTGACTTATAGTTATATCATTTCCTAGAGAGGTATCTTCTTTATTAACAATAATAAACTTGAAAGACTTATCGGTTTTGATCAGTCTCTCATGATTAACGAAATTTTTATTGAAATTACCACTCCTTGTGAGAATCTTAGATTTTAACATCCCTGCAACAGCATCTACTAAACCTGATCCGCAAATCCCAATCGGTTTTTTATTTTTAATTGTTGAAAAAGATACATCTAGATCATTAGGATCGATTTTGAGTGAATCAATTGCCCCAGCGGCTGCTCGCATACCATTACTAATATGAGCTCCCTCTAATGCTGAACCAGCAGCACATGAGCCAACAGCTAGAACTTTCCGGTTTCCTATAATAATCTCTCCATTAGTTCCAATATCAATTGCTAGGGTGAGATCTTTTTCTTTATAAATATTTGAAGAAAGAATAACTCCAATTGTATCTGCTCCAACAAAACCAGATATAATTGGTGCAGTATAAACTGTTCCGTTTTTTGCAATATTGAGGTTCAAATCTTTTCCTGGTATATTTAATCCTTTTTGAACAACGGGAACAAAAGGACTTAAACCAATATAAGTAGGATCTAATCCTAAAAATATATGATGCATAACAGAATTCCCAACAATACTAGCTTCGTAAACTCGAGACGGATCTATTTTAGCCTTAGAACAGGTTTTTAGAAGAATTTCATTCAAGTCTTTTAATACTACTGAATTTAATAAATTAAGATTTTTTCTCTCATTTTTTATTAAAGTCAATCTGGTTATAAGATCTTCTCCATAAGCTGTTTGGCTATTTAAATTAGAGTCAAGTGCATAAACTTTTCCATTATTAAGATTAATTAAATACCCAACTACGGTTGTCGTTCCTATGTCAAAAGCAATTCCGAAATTATCCTCCACTGTGTTACCTGGTTCACAAGCAATTATAGTTTTATTATTCCATAAAGTAATTGTTATTTTATGGTTATTTTTTCGTAAAAGCTCAGGTAGATCGTTTAATAAATCAAAATGGATATCAATTTGAATCTTTTTACCAAATTGTTTATTTGTAGAAATAAGTTTTTTAACAATCCTTTCAAAATCTGCTTGAGGGTCTTCTAGGGAGGCAGTATCAACTTCAAGGTAATATTTCCTAACAGCAGGAAGCAAATTAACTCCCTTGTCAAGTCCAGCAGTAAGGATGTTAAAATCTTCCAACATTAACTCATTCGGTAAAAATATCCGAAATTGGGGGGCTTCTATTTTTTCTAATGATTGAAATTTATTCTTATCTATTCTTGCCTGACATGCCAGACGCCAACCTTTTTCCATATCAAATTCGTTTAAGAATTTTCTCTCTGCAGTGGTTGGTAGGTTAAAAAATTCTCTGCCTTTTTGAATTAATAATTTACATTTTCCGCATGTACCTAAACCACCACATATGGATCTAATTGGAACACTTAAATCTGAAAGTAGATCATAGAGTGGTTTATCGCTTGTTAATATTACCCTCCTTGAAATCGGTTCAAAATCAATAATGATCTTTTTATTTTCTAAATCCATATCCTACTTTTATAGTTGTTTTATAATTTTTCTCAAAATCTGAGTTCATTATTCATGTAAATTGGTTAAAAATTAACCTATTCAGTAATTTAGTTAAAATAATTATAACAATATAAAAAATTTAATTACTTAGTTGGGATATTTTAAAGTAAGAATATTAAAAGTTAATTTTTAATGCAAATTACAATTAAACAGATTTATCTAAAATGCAAAATCCAGAAGATTTAGCTCAAGAAGCTTTAAACTTTTTAATACGAGCGCAAAAGTTTGAAGAAGAGCAAAAAGCCGAACAAGCAATCTCAAATTATGAAAGAGCTGTTGAATATCTAAAACAAAGTGGATATTTAGAACACAGAATTAATGAAATATATGAAAGAATAGAGGAATTAAAGAAATTTTTAAGAAATGAAAGGTTGTATCAGCAGGCTCAAACTAAATCTCAGATAGAACAACTTCAAGATCAAGCATTTGCCTTATTAGAAGGAGCCAAAAAGTTGGAATCCGATGGCTTTTTTGAAGATGCTATCCAACAATATAATTCTGTTATTAACTTATTAAATCAATCTGGGTGGTCTGAATCTCAGTTAGAAAACCTAAAATTAAAAATAAAAGATCTTTCCGATACCTTAAGAAAAGAACAAACTATTCAACAAAGTCAAACGCAAGAATTAAGTCCTTCTGAGGAATATCTACAAAAAATCGAAGATAGAAAACCTGAATTAGTAAGTATGTTTGGGAAGACTGCCAGTAAAGAAAAAGCAGAATCTATAGCTCGCTATAGAGCTAGGAAAAAACAAGAAGAAGAAACACAAAATCATGCATTTTCTCATATCGATAAAGCTAAGGAATTCGAAAAAGAAAGAAAATTCGATAAGGCAATAATGAATTATGAAAGCGCCATAGAGTTATTAAATTCTATTGGATGGGAGGAACAAACTCAAAATATTAAAGTTATTATTGAAAAGCTTAAGAAAGACAAACAACAATTTGAAGACTTTCAAACTCAACAAAAACAAGCAACTACAGATATCTTAAGCACAGTTGGGAAAGAGTTATTTGTAGATAAGACAGATTCAGAATTAAAAAAGGCTAAATTAATTGAATTTGAAGAAAAAAAGCTAAAAGAGGAAGAAATTCAAACTAGAGCGTTTAATTTAATAGATCTTGGAAAAAAGTTTGAGAGGGAGAAAGATTATGAACAAGCAATACAAAAATTTGAACTAGCCGTTGAATTATTTAAATCAATAGAATGGGATTCATATATCCAACCTGTTTTTAATTTAATAGAAGATATAAAGAAAAAACAGACACGAGAAAAAAGAGTAGAGCAGTTAAAAGAAAAAAGAGAAAAGGATCTTACAATTTTACAAAATTCTATCTATATGAAACAACAAGAAGAAATTCAACAGACAGCAAGGGATTTAGAAACAAGAAGACAACAATTTGAGGAAGCAAGAGAAAATGAGATAAAAAAAGAGAAAGAGTTCTTTATAATTCTGAGTAATGCTGATAGTATTTTACAATCTAAAAGATATGAAGAAGCGATAACTGAATATCAGAAAGCCTTGAAATTTATAGAAAAAATGGGTCCTGGTTGGGAAACATATATTTCTAACATTAATAACACAATATCGAATGTACAAAAGATAAAAGATTCTCAACTTAAGAAGAGATATGAAATACAAACGAAATTAGAAAAAAGAGAAAAAGAAGAATTAGAGTTTCAAAAGCAAATTGCAAATCAATTGGATAAAGAACGTAAGCAACTAAAACAAAAAGAAATTGTATTAAAGGATAAAGAAGAAGAAATTATATATTTTGAACAGCGTAAAAATGAAGCTTTTGAAGCATTAGATTCTGCAATAAAGTATATAAATCAAAAAGATTATGATAATGCTATTCTAGCTTATCAGACAACAAGTAATATATTTGCTGAAATTCAATGGAAAGAGGAGATTCCTTTAATCGAAAATGCTATTTTTAAGGTTGAGGATCTTCGTAGAAATCAGAAATTTTTGAAACAAAAAAGAATGCAAGAAGCGATTGAAAGAGAGAAAGAAGAGGAAGCATTCCAAAAACAGATTACTGAATATTTAAAACAAGAACGTGAAATGATAAAGAAAAGAGAAATAGAGTTAAAAGAACGTGATGAAGAACTAAAATATCGTGCTGAAAGAAGAGAAGCGGGATTTAATTTGCTTGAGCAAGCGCAAAAAAAAGTAGCTAAAGGAGATTTTGATGAAGCCATTGAGATACTTCATTATGCCACAAATTTTTTCGCTGAAGCTCAATGGCAAAATGAAATTAGTTTAATTCAAGATTCAATTATTGAAATTGAAAATAAAAAAAGAGAAGCAGATTTAGAAAAACAAATAAAATTACAATCACAGCTTGAGAGAGAAAAGCAAGAAAAAGAATTCCAAAATTTAGTATCTAATGAAATAAGAATTCGTCAAGAGAACCTAAAGAAAAAAGAGATAATAATTAGAGAACGTGAAAAAGAACTTGCGTTTCGTGAAAGTAAGAAAAATGAAGCGTTTGATTTATTAGATAAGGCACAAAAGTTAATAGATATTAATGACTACGACTCTGTACTAGAAATCTATTATAAAGTCTTAAACATTTTTGCTCAAATTCAATGGAAAGACGAAATTCCACTCTTAAGAGAAGCAATCCGAGATATTGAGGAAAAGAGGAGGAACGAATTCATCTTTAAACAGAAAGAAATGCAAAAAGCGATTAATAAAGAAGTTGATGATAAAGCTTTTACCGAAAAAATAAAATATCAGAGAGAAAGAGAAAAACAAAAGGCTCTTCGAGATTTAGAATTTAAAGAAAAACAAAAATCTTTATCAGATCAAAATTTAGCTAAACAAGATGAAGCTTTTAAACTAATGGAAGGAGCGGAAAACTTAGTTCAAGCTCATGAATATGATGAGGCGAAAGAAAATTATCAAAAGGCAATAGAAATATTGAAAGATATTGGTTGGGGAACTGATTATTTGAAAGTATTAAATGACACGATTTCTACAATAGAAACTAAAAAATTAGAAGATGAAAAATTAAAGCAAGCAGATTTTGAATTAAAATTAGAACATCAGAAAGCTGAAGAACAATTTCAGAACAAAATTTTAGAATCTTTAAAACTAGAACGAAATCGAATTAAAGATAAACAAATACAACTCCAAAAACGTGAAGAGATAATAAAAATTATTGAAACTCGTAAATCAGAAGCTTTTAAAATAATGGATAATGCTGAGAATTTGCTAAGACAAAATCAATATGAAAAATCCATTGAACAATATAGACAAGCTGAATTAATTCTAAATGAGATTAGTTATCCGACTGATTTAATTAGAGAAATGATTCAAAAGATTCAAGAAAAAAGAAGAGAAGAAGAATTGAATAAATTTGAAGAATTAAAATCCAGTTTTAGGAAAGAACAGGAGGATTTGAGGTTTCAACAACAGATTTCTGAAAGAGTAAGAATTGAACAAGAAATAATGAGGGAAAAGCAAGAGCAACTTAAAAAACAGGAAGAAATTAGAAGAGAATCAGAACAAAAGGAAAAGGAAGCATTCAGATTATTAGAACAAGCTCAAAAAAACATTTCTATTGGAGAATTCGATGAAGCTATTAAAAATTATCAGGAAGCATCAACCATCTTTACGGAAATTCACTGGGATGATGAAATAAAGTTAATACAGAATTCAATTAGAGCTGTTGAGGATAAGAAGCGTGAAGCTGAATTAAAAAAACAGAGAGATTTAGAAGCAACTTTGGAACAGGAGAAACTTGAGAAGGAATTTCAAGCTCAAATCGCTATAGATATTTCTAGTCAAAGGGAAAAATTTAAACAGAGGGAAATTACACTTAGAAAAAGGGAAGAAGAACTCGTTTTTCGTGAGGAACAGAAGAATATTGCTTTTAATTTATTAGATGAAGCTCAAAAATTTCTCACAGACGGTAATTATGATGATGCTCTCAAATTATATAATGAAATTATTAATATTTTCGCTCAAATACAATGGACTGATGAAATACCCATAATTCAAGAAGCCATAAATGATATTCAGAGGAGGAAAAGAGAGAATGTGTTAATTCAACAAAGAGAATTAGAAAAAACAATTGAAGAGGAAAAAGTTAATTATGCTTTTCTAGAAAAGATTCAAACTCAAAAGGAAAATGAAAAAGCAATCGCTATACAAGAATCAAAATCATTAGAAATGCAAAGAAAAATTTCTACACAAAATTTAATAAAACAACAAGAAGCGTTTAAGTTAATTGAGAATGGAGATGAATTTCTGAAGCAAAATAATTTTGAAAACGCTCTAAACAAATACAATGAAGCTATTAATATTTTAACTGAAATTGGATGGGGTGGTTCTTACTTAAAATTGCTGAATGACACTATAAGTACTATTAAGAGCCAGAAAAGAAAACTAGAAGAAAACGAAAGAATGAAGCAAGAATTATTAGTCAAACAAAAAAAAGAAGAGGAAAAATTCCAAACGAAGATTTACGAATCAATACAAAGTGAACAGAAACGTTTAAGAGAAAGGAAAATCCAAATCAGAAAGCATGAGGATTTATTAAAAATTTTTGAGAAAAAAAAGTCAGATGCATTTGAATTGATGGGGGATGCTGAAATTTCTTTAAATATGGGACAATATGATCAAGCGATCGAAAAATATCGTCAAGCAGAATTAAATTTATACGAAATTGGATTTCCTACAGGGGCAATTAAGGAAATGATTAATAAAATTCAAGTGAAAAGTAGAAAAGAATTTATAGCAAAGCAGAAAGAATTGGAGAATAAGTTACAAAGAGAAAGGGAAGAACTTGAGTTTCAGAGAAAAATAGCAGAAAGTATACAAATAAATGAGATGAAGATGAAAACTAAGCAAAAAGACCTTAAAAGGCAACGAGAATCTTTTGAATACATGGAGAGAAGAAGAGATGAAGCTTTTAAGCTTCTTGAGGAAGCAGAAATATATATGAATCAAGCTCAATATGATAAATCGCTTGAAAATTATCGCTCAGCTGAAATTATTTTAAATGAAATAGCTTTTCCAACTGAATCCATTCGAGAAATGATTCTAAAAGTTCAAGAGAAGAAAAGAGAGCATCAAACACAAAAACAAAAGGAACTGGAATTAAGAATTCAAAAAGAAAAAGAAGAATGGGATTTACAACACAATATTGCTGAAGAGTTAAAAAGAGAAGGAAAAAGATTGCAAGATAAACAAGTTAAGCTTGAGAAAATGGAAAAATTAAAAGCTACACTTGAAATAAGAAAACAAGATGCATTTAAGATATTAGATAAAGCTGAGGAATTTCTAAATCGATCTAAATATGATAAAGCTATTGAAAGTTATAGACAAGCAGAATTAATTTTAAATGAATTGCATTTTCCAACAGAATCAATTAGAAGTATGGTCACAAAAGTTAAAAGAATGATGAACCAAAAGGAGGAAATCCAGGATCTAAAATTCCAAAGAGAATTGGAAAAGATACAAGAAGAAAAAGATTTACAATTATTTGTTGAAGAACGACAAAGACAAGAAATGGAAAAGAAAAAGGCCCAATTTTTAGCACTTCAAGAAAGAGAAAGAATAATTCAAGAACAAACAACTATAAGAGAATCTGCTTATTCGATGTTAGAAGAAGCTGGAAAATATTTAAAGCATTTAAGCCCCGACTATAATAAAGCAATTTCATTGTATATTCAAGCTAGAAACCTTTTAGCTGAAAATATTGGATGGGAACCTGAAATAAATAATTTAAATGCCTTAATTAAAGATTTACAACAAGAACAAGTTTCTTTTCAAGAAAAAAAGCGATTAGAAGAACAAGCACTAATTCAACGACAGAAAGAATATGAACAATTCCAAAATGAAGTTAAAGGAAGAAGATTGGAACAAGAAAGGCTAAAAAGAGAACAGGAAAGGCAATACAGGGAATTAATTTTAAGTAAGCATCGATTGGAAGAAATTAGAGAAGAAGGATTGAAATTAATAGATGAGGGTAAAAAATGGGCAGCAAATCACGATTTTAAAAGGGCACTTAAAAGTTTTGAAACCGCAAAAGAAAAATTTAAAGAAATTGGTTGGGTTGAAGAAACAAAATATATTGATACTGAAATAAGAAATACTAAAGCACTCGAAAAAAGGGTTGAAAGTGAAGAATCAAGAATTAAAATCATTCAAGAACAGCTAGAGAAGCAGAGGACATTAGAAGAAAGTCGCAGAAAGATTGAAGAAGAACAACTAAAAGAAACTATAGGAGAAGTCAGTAATCTTGCTGATGAAGTAATTAATTTAATTGAAGAAAGGAGAAAACAGCAAGAATTAACAGATGCACAGAAAAATGAGAAGATAAAATTAGAGGCAAAAGAGTTTAGACGAATGATGGGAGATATGATAAAAATTAAAGAAGAACTTATTGAAGAATTAAATGCAAAAGAGATTGAAAAACGAGATTTCGAAGAAAAGTTTCAAAAAGCTAAAGAGAGAGAAGAAATTGATAGTTTAAAAAGGATGATTAAAGAAGCAGGTAACAAGAAAAAAAAATAAATACTAATTTTATTCTCAATACAAATTCAAATTTTAATATAGTTATTTCTTTATACCTTAATTAATCAACTGAAAGAGTTTATATTAGGATGATTAAATTATAATAGTATATTCTGAAAAAAGAGGATATCTTAAATGACTGAAAAAGTTGAAGATATAGTAAAAGCACGTATGTATGCTCGACAACAGCTTATTGATGGATGGGATCAAGAAATAGTCAATAACGGGTGTATTATGATTATAGGAGTAGGGGCTTTAGGATGTGAAATTGCAAAGGACTTTGCCCTTATGGGAATTGGCAAGTTAATATTAGTTGATCTTGACACAATCGAAACTTCTAATTTATCGCGTCAAATGTTATTCAGACCTGGAGATGAAGGACGCCCAAAGGCAGAAGTTGCAGCTGAGCGACTAAAAGAAATGAATCCGTACTTAAATGTTGATTTTTACTTTGAAAAACTTCAAAAATTACCTATTTCAGTTTACGAAGAATCAGATGTCATTATAGCCGCTTTAGATAATTTTAACGCTAGACTAGACTTGAATAAAATCTGTCTTAGGCTAAAAAAACCTATGGTAGAAGGAGGAACTGTAGGTTTTGAAGGTCATGTACAAATCATAATTCCTGAAGGTTCAAAATTACAATATAAGAATAGAGAAAATGAAATTGAAAATTTAGTAGAAGCACAACTTTGGGAGATTACTGATACAGAATATCCTGATTATTATAGGGCTAAAAGAGAAATTGAATTGTTAGAAGAAGAAATTGATCGAATCAAAGCTGCACGAATCGATCCTGTAATCAATAAAATAAGAAAAGAAATAGAAATGGTTTTTGATTGGAAATACGCGCCTGAAATTTTAGACCAAACACCATGTTATAGATGCCTAGTTCCAATTCCTCCTGCTGATGACAAATTAGTGGCTGCATGTACCTTAAAAGGATTACCTCGCAATAGAAACCATTGTGTAATCAAAGCTGAAGTTGAATTTGAAAAAGAATATGGGCACAAGCCAGATCTTAATTTAAACAATGAAGTAATAAAGTTAAAAGAACTCGCTCAAATTGAATTAGAAAAATTAAGAGAAAGAGTGTTTGATGAGAATGTACCTTTAGAAGAGAGAGATTCTTTAAGTTCAGAAGAAATTGAGGATTGGAAAAAAAACATCAGAGAAACATTCGGACCAGATTATAAATTTGAGGAAATGGAAAACATTTTAGGAAATAAAATAGCTGCGATACAAACAGTTAGTTCTGTTATCTCTAGCATTCAATCTCAAGAAGCATTAAAACTCTTGTTCAGAGTTAATGGGAGAAATATTGGTGCTCCAATGGATCCTCCGTATGTTAATTATAATGGTATTTATGGTCAATTTGATCACCTAAATATTCTTAAAAGAGAAGATTGCCTTGCTTGTGGAAAAATTGAAGGTGAAGAGAATGTTCAAATTGTAGTACCATTTGATGCGAATGTAGGTTATATTTTTGAAGCAATGGAAATATCAGGATACACGTTAGATTCAGAATTATGGATGATTACAAATCCCATGACTAAAGAAATCTATTGGAATCCTTATATGCCTTCATTAAAAGACCCGAATGTAAAACTAACTTCTCTAAAAATAAAGAGTAATGATATAGTTACTTTAAGTCCCTTAGGCAAAGCATTAGCAGAATCTGAAATCAAAAAGTTTAATGTGGTAATTGCTTATATGTGAATTAAATTCTTCTCTATTTCTCATCAAATTTCTTTTTATTTACTATATTTATTAAATCATCTATTAAGTATGCTTCAATCCCAGCATTTTCCCCTGTTAAAAGATCTTTTTCCATATCCCCAAAGTAGATTATTTCTTCTTTCTTTACCTTAAAATGATTTTTAATCATTATAAGACCTTCTGGATCCGGTTTCCATTTTCTAACATCTTCCCTACCTACTATATAATCTATCTTATCAGTTATATCAGCAATTTCTAAAGCCCGGATTATCGTATCTCTAGTATTAAGAGATAGGATTGCGAATTTCATTTCATTTTCTATTCCAAATAAGTTTTTATTATTAATGAAAAAAATAGTCTCATCGATAAGCTTGACATCTCTTATATTTTTTAGCTCATAATGTCGGATTATATCAAAGAAATTCTGTATGTTACTTTCATCCTGCTTTTCTACCATTTTTTCTAAACATTTTGAAACACTTTTAAAATCACACGATTCTTGATACAGCTCTTCATATCTTTCAACTAATAAATCCTTTAGAGACATCCAATCTACTGCTAAATCAACGATAGTTCCATCAAGATCAAAAACAATAAGTTTTTTTCCTGTAAATGAGAGATTTTTCATGACATTTCTCTTAAATATTCAAATTCTTTTATATTTGTCTATAATGTAGAACATGATACCCAACTTTATGGAAGGGACATTTTTCGATACATATAGAACATCCAGTCCTCTCATAAAAAGATTCAAAGCATATCTCACCATTTATTCGTGTTACTCTTCCATTTACATTATCAACTTAAACATTTTTGGAATTATTTTTAAAGTGTCTTCTGCTAAATGCCCCTGAAATGCAGAAATCTTAAATTTAGCGTTGTCAATAAACTTTGTTTTTAAGCCTTTTGATTTTTTAATCAATCAGATCGCTATAAGATTAAGTAGTTAGGTTAATCCAATTATTTTATTAAATATTTTGATTATAATTAAAACAGATATAAGATCAAAATATT
>JAHQWY010000388.1 GCA_029856445.1 Promethearchaeia archaeon | reverse complement strand
GCTGTCCCAAACACCTTCTGGATTTTCCTGAGATTCCATGGTGGAATTTCCATAATACATACAAATTATTGTATCTATTGACGTGTGAAGGTTCGGAATTCGAATCCAGGCAATTAAGTGCGCATGAGTACTATTATAATTCTTATCAAAGAGATCTATTTCATGATCTAACCATGCAGTATCGTTAGCAAATGCAATATCATTACCGTTTGATTGAACATGGTCATGTAAATCTGAATCCAAAATAGAAATTAAAACGGGAAAATTCTTATGATCACCAGTTCCATTAACCTGGTTATGGTCAATTGTTATTGTTTTATAGTATTTAAAAATGTATTTATCAGGAGGACCGCTTGAAGAAGTATGAATTAAAGATTTTGAATCCTCCATTAAATTCTCAGAACTTTTTATATTAATACTGATATTTGGAAGGAGAATAATTGAAATAATATTAAAAACGAGGATAGAGAAGAGGATATAACAATATTTCCTTCTTTTAATAAATCTTTTTCCGATCGTTGTTTTTTCATCTCATTTAATTTATTTCCAAAATTGAATGTTTAAAGCAAGTCTTATAAATTCTTTAAGCAAATAGGTCCATTATATCCTTATTCTTAAAAATAAAGAGAGAACGTTTATATAAATTTATTCAAATTTTACAGCAGAGTATAAGAAATTGTTTGAAGTTTGATCCAATTGAAATCAAAGTGAGATGAAAACTTAAACACGGTACAGAAATTGAATTTTCTTGAAGTCGATCAACAATTTTATGCGAAGTATTGGAACATATTACACGCGTGTATTGAAATGAATAATAATATAAAGGTAGAAAATCAAAATATTTATAAATACCCAGTTTCCTATATTCTAAGCCATTTATAGTGTCAAAGGCTCTACATTTTTTTTTTTCCTAACCTAAATCCCTTTTTTCGCGCGGATTCCAATATGATCTGCCTCTCCACGTATCCTTAATATCAAAATTCATCAACTCTTCAGGGTATGGATTAAAATATGATTGTTTTTGTAAGTAAGGATTATCGGCTCTCACTAGCCAAGATTTAATTAATTCAATAATAATAAAGAGCGGGATCCAACCTGCTCTAAATTTATCTAACTCATCTAAAAAGAATGCTTTTTCTCGAGTATTTAATTCTTTTTTAAAGTAGCCAAGCGCATGCATTAACACATTAATATGTGAAGTATATTCGGGGGGATTTTTTAATAAATTGAACAGAAGCTTTTCATATTCTTCAGATACTGATTTAAAAGGTTTTTTAAATGGATTAGCTACAACTTTACCCATCTCTCTCATTAAATTTTGATTATAAGCCATAAAAAGAAACTTATTTCTTGTTTGAAAATCGATCAGTTTATTAGTTGATTCTGATTCTTTCACTTTGCGAAAGTTTCGTAAAGTATACAGTTTCGTGAGCCAGTGTTCTCTTATTCTAAAATTCATTAATCTTCCCTCAGTTTCTATTGCTGCATGAGGAAATAATCGCATAATTTCTCTTCCGAATAATCCTGCTCCTTTATCAATTACAGCAGATCCCGGTTTGATATCATAAAAATATTTGGTTTCTTTTAACCCGCATGAAGGTGATTTAGACTTTAATATAAATCCGTCGATTATATCTATTGAATTAAGAAATTTGGTGGCAAAAGTTTCCATTTTTTCGGTATAATCTTCTGAAGAACTGGGTTGGATCAATTTCAACTTTTCCTCTTTAATAATCCTGATCGGATCCCTTGGAACGCCCAAACCTATTTCAACTTCAGAACAAATAGGATGAAAGTCTACATATGATTTTAATAGGTCTACAAAAGGACTCTTTATAATATTGCCATTCCATCTACAATGATCAAATTCAAGACATTTACTAATTATTACCTTTGGTTTAAGAAGCTCATTCATTTTAAACCATCTAGCATAAAATTATATATCTTCTGAGTGGCACCAATTAAATCCTGCTGAATACAAAATATAACTATCAAAGGTTTTTTCTTCTTAATAGCTTTTTCTTGAGCGAATATTAATGCCCAATTATAATGAACGCGTTGATCTCTGCTCATCCAGTACACAATTGGACCAAAATTTTCTTTATAATTGTTTAGTAACCTGACTCCTTCACTTATCATATGATATAATTATAAATAAGCTTTCGACATAATTTAACCTAGAACAATATTTACTTTAAAACTCTATATTATTATTTATAAATCTGTTTAATAAGTGGATTTGAAAATTTGTAATTCTGAAGAGAAAAATTAGGAGCAACTCTCAAGATATGGGTAAAAACTATACTAAATTTTATTGATGTTATCCCAAATTGGCTACTTGTCATTAATGTTTACATTGATTTAAATATATAAAACGCTATTTTTTTACATAACTGTATTTCTTTTATAAAAGAATATATTTTAAAAAGGAAGAAGGGGTTTTAGGTTGAAGACATATAGGCAGCAAGCTCGATTTTTATTCATCCTATTTATAGTAAGCTCAATTTTAATTATTTCTTGGTTGAATTATGATATCCAAATTAATGATTTTACCGACGATAAGAACAAAGTTAATTATGATAGAGATTCAGAAATTAAGCTTTCAAATAATCCTCCAAATAAGGATTATTTTGCATATTATAAAGAAATAACTATAAATCATTTAAAAGTATCTGAGAATCTTATTAATTTTCCTTTATTAATTTCTTTGTCCGATGTTGATTTGCATTCAGAGGCACAAGCAGATGGAGATGATATTGCTTTTTCTAACGGAACTGATTGGTTGGATCACGAAATTGAACAATTTGACAAGAATAGTACTCATGCTCGATTAGTGGCATGGATCAGGATTCCTTCACTTTCAAGCACAAGTGATACCAAAATCTATATGTTTTATGGAAATTCGTCGATGACATCACGGCAAAATCCTACTAGTGTTTGGAGTTCAAATTTTAAGGGAGTATGGCACTTAAATACAACATTATTAGACTCAACAGCAAATAATAATGATGGCACAAATTATGAGGCTGATGATGTTTCAGCGCATATCGCTAAGGGCCGAGATTATGATGGAATTGATGATTATTCAAATATGAGTTCTGGAAGCAGCATAGCCAATGTATTCTATGGAGGAGGAAGTATCTCAGCTTGGATCCGTCCAGAAGGATGGGGTGGTGCACAATATGGTCGAATTTTAGCTAAATCCTCTGTTTCAGGTGGTGAAGATGGATGGGTTATGTGTGTTGATGGAGAAGCATCTCCTGCGGCGAATCATCATCTTCTCTTTTTTCACGGATTCGATAAGAATCC
>JAHQWY010000062.1 GCA_029856445.1 Promethearchaeia archaeon | reverse complement strand
TTTTTCCATTCGTTCCAAAATTGATTAAGAGATTCGATGGAGATTAATGAATAATATGAAATTCTATGAAAAAAACTAGTTAACTTTATTTTATCAAGTTTATCAATTTTTTGGATAAATTTAAAAATATCAGTATAGAGCCCCATAAAAGCTAAGAATTTTTCTTCCGATAAATTTTCATACTGGATAATTTCGGTTAATACCTTTGTATCAAAAAGAGATGTCAACAATCTCCAATTTTTTGATAATGGATCATATTTAAATATTACATTATTAAAGATAGTTCTCCTGGTTTTATTTTGTTTGATTTCAGAAATAGTAATTATTCGTCTTTTATTAAATTCCTTTTTCATCAATATTAGTAAATCTAAATCAGACAAACATGATTGATTTATATTAAAATGATAGAGAAAACGATTTATTAAGGATTCTATACTATTTGAATGTACTGTTTGGAATCCTTTTAATCCAGCCGCTAGGCAATGGAACATCGCCTCTGCTTCCTCTTTGGTTAAGATTTCTCCCAAATAGATGATATCCGGAGTTCTGTGTAAGAGTGTTTTAATAATATTACTTTTCGAATATTTTTTTGAATGGTGGTCTTCTAATGAATCAACTCGATATTTTAACTGATGTTTAACCAAATCTAATTGGTTTAAGGATTCTGTTACATTTTCAACATAAATTTTCCTAAACTCTTTTGGGGTTAATAAATCCAAAGTGTTAATCATTGTTGTTTTACCTGTGTCAGTTTCACCGGTAATAGTTATATTTCTTTTTCTTAATATTATAAAAAACAAGAAAGCTGCTATTAATGGATCTAAGGTTCTATTCTTCAATAAATCCTGAATGGTAAACACATTTTTATTTAATTTTCGTATATCAAAAGCGAATTTATCAATTTGAATAGGTTCAATATCAATTGCAAATCTACAATTGAAATATTGATTTTTAATTACTAATTTTATGCTTGGATTCATGTAATCAAGTCTTTTACCACTGTATAATCGAAGAAAAGTTTTAAATCGTTCAATTTCTCTTGAATTAAGTTTTATTTTAGTTCGACATCGCCCAAAATTCTGATGATTTAAATAGATTTCATCATCAGGGGAATCTAAGAAAATTTCTTCAATTTGGTCATCAATTAATAGGGGAAAAATTTTGAATAAATATAATTTTTTTAAAGCTACTAAAAATCCATATACTTCTGATATAGACCCTGAAAGCCTGTATTTTGACCTTAATAACTCTGATGCTTCGTTTTTATAGAGATCTATTAGCTTATCCAAGGGCACTATTCGTTCAAATTCAGTAACTTCTACATTTAAAACAATATCGTTTATAATTCTATTGAAAAAATCCTCTTCTCCCTTTTCCTCAAAGAGTAATTTTATACTATATAGTTTTTCATTCTCAAATGGAAGTTGATATATCCATGCTTGAAAACTTTCATAATTTTCAATGTTATATGTAGCTAATAACGTATAATTTACTTTTGTAGATATTTTTCGGTATTCTATTGTTTTATTGGGTAAATTAAAAGGTATAGAAAGGAAGTATTCGTAAAAATTTCTGTCTTTTTTTTTAAAATTTCTGAATTCTTTGATTATTCTTAGATTATTGAAAATCTGAAAGAGATTTTTTAATAAATTTTCAACATATTTCTGACATTGTTGACATAAAGGGTTTTTTAAATCAATTTTTTTAAAATTAGATTTTACTTTTACTATTGTTTTATAAATAAAGATTGGATCATAATATTCAAAATCGCGTATTCTTTTTATTATAGACAAATTCTTAAAGAGATTGCATTTAAATTCTTCAAAACTGCATTTTACACTTCTAACATTTAAAAGTTTATTAATTAACTTTTGTATCTTTTTTAATTTTCTATAATACCCTAAAATTGGCTCAAATTGATGAGGATAAACTAGAAGATCGCTAGATACTATGGAGATTAAATCAAATTTTCGTTCTTTATAAAGAAATAAATTAAAAAATAAACAGTTTAAACATCTTATAGTTCCACGGAGATTTTCTTCTTCAATGCATTTTTTACAATCGATAATTAAAAGTGTTTCTTTTTTACCTGTTAAATTTTCTTTTTCTTGGAAGAAGCTAACATCCTTTGAAATCATTTAAACATCTTTTTATATAGAAAAATTTAAATAACCCCTTTTTGTTCGTTAGCGAAAATAAGCAACTTTTAATAAGAATGAAAAAATTTATTTATTTTGTAAAATTCCCTCCCAAAAGTTAGTGATTATTATGGGTCATCGTAAAAAACATGCACCAAGACATGGATCGTTAGCATTTCTTCCAAGAAAAAGAGCTGCTTCAGAAAAAGGTCGAATAAGACATTGGATAAATCATCCAGAAGAGATTAATTTTCTTGGATTCGCTGGTTTTAAAGCAGGAATGACTCATGTAATCTATATAGAAGATCAAACAAGTAGCCCCTACTATGGAAAAGAATTAATGAAACCTGTAACTGTAATTGAGGTTCCTCCATTGATTCTTATAGGTATTAGAGTGTATAATGAAGATGAGTATGGTAAATACCTTGTGGGTGAGTTATTTACTAATGAATTTGATAATTTTATAATACGAAAAATCAGTCCTCCCAATTTTGAAAATTATGATATAGAGAGTAATAAAAAGAAAATTTTAGAAAATATAAACGAGACAAGTGAGATTAGAGGAGTATTTCACACTCAACCTATTAAGACTTCTTTACCTAGAAAAAAGCCAGATATAATAGAAATTAAGCTCAATTCTATAAATAAGAAAATTGAAGAATTTAATTTTGCTTTTGAAAACCTGGGCAAAGAAATTAGAGCTAGAGATGTTTTAACCGAGGGGGAACTAATTGACGTTATTGCTGTTACAAAAGGTAAGGGATTTCAAGGACCTATTAAAAGATTTGGAATCAAAATTCTACCAAGAAAAAATAGTAAAATAAGGAGAGCTGTAGCTTGTATCGGACCTTGGCATCCCGCTAGAGTTCTTTATACAGTTCCCCGCGCAGGTCAAATGGGATATCACCAAAGGACAGAATATCATAAAAGAATTATGTTAATAGGTGAAAATGAAGAAGAAATTAACCCAAAAGGAGGTTACATTCGTTACGGTAAGATCCAAGGGGATTACTTATTAATTTTAGGATCAGTACCAGGACCTAAGAAACGTTTAATAAGAATACGAAAAACAATAAGACCATTAAAATCATTTTCAATTAAGACTCCAGAAATTACATTTATTAGTCGAGAAAGTCATCAAAGGAAATAAAATATAAATAGGGTGTCCTTATGGAAAAAGTGAATGTCTATGATTTAGAGGGGAAAAAGAAAGGAATAATTGATAAACCAGAAATCTTTAATGTTAAACCAAGAAATGATCTTATTCAAGTGGCTAGTAATATCTCTCAAAGTAAAAATAAACAAGCTCAAGGAAGAGATATAAGAGCCGGATTAAAAAATGTTTCAGAAAGCTGGGGTACTGGTCATGGCATGGCTCGAACACCTAGAAGAAAAGGATCTGGGTTTCCCACCGCAAGAAATGCAGGAAGAGTTCCTTATGCAAGAGGGGGACGACGTACACACCCAATTAAATCAGAGAAAGAGATTGTTAAAAAAATTAACAAAAAAACCAAAAAATTATCGATCATCTCAGCGATTTCAGCGTCTGGTGATAAATATTGGGTTTTGAGGAGAGGATATAATGTTGACAATATCCCTGAATTACCTTTAGTTATTGATGATAAAATTCAAACAATTAAAAAAACAGAACGAATGCATTCAATTCTATGCAATTTAGGCTTGAAAGAAGAATTGACTAAAATCAAAAATAACAGAAAAATAAGGAGTGGCAAAGGTAAAGTAAGAGGTCGTAAATATAAAAATAAGAAAGGAATATTAATAATAATAAAGGATGATTTTGGAATTGTTAAAGCCTCCAGAAATATTCCAGGAACAGATGTTATTAAATTGGAAAATGTTTCAATTAATAGATTAGCTCCAGGGGGTGTTTCAGGTAGGTTAATATTATGGTCACAATCTGCCTTTAGTGAATTGAATAATCTTGAGGTGATTCTTTAATTTGGAACGATTTTATACAATAATTAAGAAACCACTAATTACTGAAAAAACCTTTGATTTAATTGAAAAAGAAAACAAATTAGTTTTTATTGTTGATAAATCAGCAAATAAAAATCAAATTAGAAGCGCAATTGAAAGAATACATAATGTTAAGGTGATTAAAGTCAATACAATGATAACCCCTAAAGGAGAGAAAAAAGCATTTATTAAACTTCATCCCGATAACTCTGCTCAAGATATAGCTATCGAATTAGGAATATTTTAATTAAACATTATTTCTAGATTTACTAAAATTAAGATTTATAATCTCATCTGAATTTAAAACCTGTATATTATTCAGAGATTTAAAATTTGATATGTGTATTAATTTTTCAAGCTCTTCTTTACTTAAAATCGTAATATATATGCAATATTTCGAATGATATTTCTCAATTATTTTTTGGATATATTCTGAATTAAGTTTTAATAAAACTAGAATTAGATATTTTTCCTCGATAAATATTAGATTTTTACTAAGCCTTATATAATCTATTTGATTATTTAACAAATTTTGTTCAAATTCTTTGTTGAATCTTAATAAATTAGTTAAATCGTTTTGATTTTTTGCTGTAAATAAAGAATTAAGATGTCTCAGAGGAAAATGTTCGCTAAAAATTGTCAGTCTCCATAAATAATTAGATATCTCTCTTATTTTCAGATTTTGTTTTTTTAGTACATTACTATTAAAAAATATATTAATATGTTTATCAATATCCATTAATTCCTTTTTTTTTATTATATTTTCAACAAAATATGGATAGATTTCAATTTCATCGTTGTTATCTATTTTAAAATTGAAGATTAAATACCCTTCCCTTTCAAAATTATTAATAATTTTAATAAAATTATTTACAAAAGAATCCTTATTTTCTAAAAAATCAAAATCTATAGAATAAAAATCTAATAAAAGCGAGTTTTTATTGTTTAACAGCAATAAAGATTCACCTTTTTTCATTATAGATACCTTTGAATTCACTTTCTTGATAATTGGTTCCAAAAATTTCCTTTCTAAATTTGAACTCTTTAAAAATCTGATTGTGTTATTTTCTTCAACTACTTTTTTATAAACATCCTTGAAAGCTTTTATTATACTTTCCCTTTTTACCTCTTCAAAATTTAATATAAATGTATACCTTATATGTTCCAGCATATTCAGTTGAATCGTATAATATTGAATATATCTTTCTCTTAGAAATTTATTTAAAACAGTAATAATTGGATTAATATTGACGGTTTCAAACATAGCAAAAGCTACTAATTTCTTGCTTTTATTTAAACTCTTATAATAAATCAAATATTCATTAACTAGATATGATAGTAGTTGAAACTTACCCTTTTTGGTCATACATTTAATTTTTTATTATTAATTATAAAAACATAGATTTTTTATGACAATCAAATGAGTTAGGTATTTTTGAATTTATAAAAAAAACTTAATTTATCCTCTCATAAATAATAAATGTAGTGTGAAAACAATATAATCTATAAGATATTTTATATATAAAAGATCAGGAGAATAAACTTGAGTAAATTCGAAAGATATAAAAAAAAAGTAGAACCTTACATTTATCCTCATAAGCATTGTAAACAATGTGGTGATATGATTACTGAAGCACATACCTATTGTCCTGAATGTTACAAAAAAATGAAAGAAAAAAGAAAAAGAAAATTATTTAAACGGAAGAAGAAATAATTACGTCTGTATAGATGGATTTAAAAACCAATTAATATTAGATATTCAATCTTTCTAATAACCATTGTTTATCTAATAAAGTTAAAAATGATCCCAATCTCGGTCCCGATTTTTTTCCCAGGATTACTTGATAAATAGCTTCAAACAACTTTCGTGGTGGTAACCCTAGATCATCGTTAGCTATGGTAAAAATTTTATTTTGGATCATATCAGAATCTAATTGAATTTCTTCAGAGAGATAATTCCTTAGTAAATTAATACCATCTTTCTGAGTATCTGTTAATAAACTTAAGATATTATCGTTTAATTTTTCTGGAATCGTAAATATGTTTATTTTTCTTAATATTTCATTTTTAACCTTATCATTTTTCTCTGTTTCAATTACTTTCTTCACGGTGATAAGCCAATTAGTTGTTTGTTTAATTAATTTTTTGAACTGTTCCATTGTTATTGATTCTTCAAATTTTTCTGAATTAGATGCTTCTTTCGCTTTTTCATATAATTTTTCTATACTCAAAATATTTTGAATCTGTGATAAAAAAATTAATAATTTAAAAGGTATTCTAATGGATTTTTCCTTAGGGAGTTTATCAATCTGGGTTAAAGGATAAATGAAAATCAATTCTTTTTCATCGATTTTTCCATCTTTATTGCTTGAGAAATATAGATCTTCCATCCTTTCATAAAAGTCGTAATATTGTAGGAGTTCTTCTGTTCTAAATGCCATATGTTTTAGGGGATTAGTTCTTAAAATTAATGCTCTAAATATTTCTGGATCAGCAATTTCCAGATATTTTTTTGGGGTAAACACAATACCCTTAGAGGTTTTCATATCTCGATTGCCCAATCTCACCCATTCATAGGGAACTGTAACAGGTCCAATAAAGTTATATAATTCTTGGCATAATTCGAATCCGGTATCATAGGCTCCACCTTTAACACTATGATCCTTACCCGCAGGTTCACAAGTTGTTTTAAAAAGAGCCCATTTTGCTGGCCAATCAACTCTCCAGTTCAATTTTAACCTACCACTATAAATGGATAGTTCTCCATTGTGACCACAGGAATTGCATGAATATTTTATCTTTTGTTGTTCACTCAAATATTCAATTGCTCGATTCGGTCTAATTGTTCCATCTTTTTCTCGATGTTGTATTTTTTCACATTTTTCACATATTACCATAACAGGCATCCAGCTTTTTTGCTTTTCTATATAGTCCGCTGCCTTTTCATCGTCTAAGGTTGGTAAAATATACTTTCTTATAATTTCTTTTATTTTTTCTGTATTCTCTAAGGCAATTTTAATCATTTCTTGCATTTGCCTAGTTTTATATAATTCATGCGTCCATATTATCTCTGTATTTATACCAAAATCAGGAAACGTCGATGATAAGTCGTTTCCAAAATGTTGAGCATAACTATCACATTGACAATCTTGAAACGGGCATGGTATGTAAGAATAAGGTTTACCTAAATGTTCGTTTTGAAATTTTTGATCAATATAATCAGGAAATCTTTTAGCCGCATCTAAACTATCAAAAAATAGAAAAGATCTAACATTAAGGCCCTTTTCTTCAAGGGTTCTTCTGATCGAATCACAAATGATGATTTCTCGTAATATTCCAAGGTGAATAAAACCAGAAGGTGTTTTTCCAGTTGATAGTGTAATCAAAGATTCGTTTCTCTTTAAAATTTTTTCAATAATTTCGTCTAACCAATGAATTGGATAATTTTCACTCAACTTTTATTCACTATTTAAGCTATTCTTTATAGATTTAATGAATAAAGAATAATATATTTACCCTTTTAGTTTGAATTGTCTTGATTATAGGAAAAAACTTTTCTTATTGTATATAATAGTATATTTAAAATCAGAAGATTTATTATACAATTTTAATTTTGTAGGAAAGGTGTTAAATAATGAGAATCGCAGTTCTAAATAAGGATTTTTGTAAACCAAACAAATGTAGTCCCTATGGTGAAAAACCCTGTATAAAATATTGCCCTAGAGTGAGAACAGGAGATGAAACCATAGTATTAAGCCCTGATGAGAAATATGTAATAATCACAGAAAGTCTATGTTCAGGAGAGGGTATTTGTATTAAAAAATGCCCTTTTAAGGCTATTAGTATTGTAAATTTACCAGATCCGTTAGAAAATCAGATTTCCTATCGTTATGGATCAGATCAATTTTCACTCTTTCGTCTAGCAATACCCAAAAAGGGGAAGGTTCTTGGAATAATTGGTCAAAATGGAATAGGGAAAAGTACTATGTTGAAAATATTATCAAATGAACTTAAATTAAATCTTGGAAAGTTTGGAGAAGAGGCTCCTGATTGGGCGCAAATAATTGATCACTTTAAAGGTTCAGAATTACATCAATATTTTATCGATCTTAAAGAGAATAAATTAAACATTGTATATAAACCTCAAAATATAAATATAATCCCTAAATATGTATCTGGGAGAGTAATCGATCTTTTAAAGAAAGGAAATGAAATTAAGAAGCTAGATCAAATTTCTGAGGAATTGAACCTAACAGAAATTCTAGAGAGAGATATTTCAGTCTTGTCAGGAGGAGAACTTCAAAGAGTAGCAATTGCCGCAGCTTATCTTAAAGATGGAGATGTATATTTGTTTGATGAGCCAAGTTCTTATTTAGATGTTAGTGAAAGGATCAATATGGCTAAATTAATCCGGACTTTAACAGCTGAAAATAAAACAATTATAGTAGTTGAGCATGATTTAGCGATATTAGATTATCTTAGCGATTATATATCAATCTTATATGGAGAACCAGGAGTATATGGTATTGTTTCTCATCCTCAGGGTGTAAGAGTTGGAATTAATATTTATTTGAATGGATATATTAAAGATGAAAATGTAAGATTTAGAGATGAACCAATTCTATTTCATGAACATCCCCCCCAAGAATCGCTTTTTGGAACTGGAGATATAGTTTTTTCTTATGATGATATTCAAGTTTCTCTAGGAAATTTCAATTTGACTACTTCTGGGAGTGAGATACATTCTGGTGAAATTATAGGAATTTTAGGGCCCAATGGAATAGGTAAAACTACATTTATAAATACCATAGCTAATAGAGCTATTACAGAAAATTATAATGATGATAAAAATAAAAAAAATAATTTGTCAGTATCAGTAAAATCTCAATATATAAAAATAGAAGAGGATAAATTAGTATCTCAACTGATTACCAAAATAAAATTAGCTTCTCATCTTAGCCAATCTTTTAAAAAGAGATTAATTAATGGTTTACTTTTGGAAAACATAAAGGAACGTAGTATTTCAGAATTAAGCGGTGGAGAATTACAAAGAGTAGCAATAGCTCAATGTTTATCCACAGAAGCTGATATTTATCTTTTAGATGAACCATCTGCATTTTTAGATGTTGAAATGAGATTAAAGGTTGCTCAACTTATAAAGAAATCAATTGAGGAATTGAAAAAAGCTGGTTTTGTTGTAGAACATGATATTATCACACAAGATTTTGTTGCTGACTCAATTTTAGTGTTTGAAGGCATTCCGGGGCTAGAAGGGAAAGCCATGGCACCTCAGAGTTTAAGAGATGGATTTAATATGTTTTTAAAAATTATGGGAATTACTTTTAGAAGAGATTCGATTACAAGAAGGCCACGTGTAAATAAATTGGGCAGTAATAAAGATATCTATCAGAAAAGAATAAATGAATATTATTTTATTCCAAAATAAAATTATTTTTATTAATAATTAGATTATATTGGTTTTTTTATACTCCTCTATTTCCATTGGAAAAAATTCTCTTAAATTAAAGAAGTCACTTTTAATCATGTTAAAATTTTAATAAATTTATTTAAATATGAATAAATAATTTTTTACTGGGCGCTATTCTAAAATAAATAATAAAATTTTATATATTAGCTATTCTAAATTGATTTTCCAATGGAAATAATGCAGTATATATAATATTTAAATAAAAAAATAATAAAAATATGAAAAACTTAACTATTTTTGGTTTTTAATGCCCAAAAAACTAAGGGTCTTCCTCTATTTCCATCAGTACGCGTAAACTTCTCTATTAATTTTCTTTTTTGGAGCTTCACTAAATTATCGTAAATTGTAGTTCTTGGTGTATGAAGCTGCTTTACTAAATCTCTCCGAGTAGAGGGTCCAACTAAATCCAAAGTTTTAAGTAAATTATATTGAATTGGAGATAAAAATTCCTTTGATTCAGAAAATTTTTCAATTATAGTCTCATTAGCCATAATTTATTCCTCCTTTTTTCGCTAAATTCAAAAAACGACAAATTTTCGACTTTTTAATTTAAATGTCAAGAATTTGTTCTTATGATCATATTAATCCCAAATAATATATAAATGATGCTTATTTATGCATTATTATCATCAATAAGCACCAAAATTTAAAAATAATGATAATTATTAAGAATTCGGATTAAAATATTTTTAAATCACAAACATGACTGAGACTTCAAGGACCACAGTAACCTTAAACAACAGCTATATGAAGCTGGTAGATGAACTTGTAGATGTTTTTGGGGCTACAAAAGCACAAGTGATTAATAATATTGTAGAATATTTTTTTAATGACAGTAAAAATGATCCATTATTGGAGAAATTAAGAGCAAGGAAGAGAAAGGAAAATCCACCGGAAGAATATGAATTATATGAGAGGATAAATAAATATTTAAAAAGAGCGGATAAGATACCTTTCAATGTGTTTATAGAACATTTAAATTTAGACACAGATTTCGTAATAAGCCAGCTTGATAAGTGGGGAGAAAAATTTAGTTTTATGTTTATTGACAATAAAATAATCAAAATCAAAAACGACGGTTCAATTTAGATTTTTTCAACAATCTTAATTATCCAAAAATATCTAAAAAATCATTCGATAATCCAACAGTCCAATCAAGTATAGATGTAATTACTCCTGTAATAATAAAAAAGATAAAGAGCCCAAAACCAATTAGTAAAGCATACTCTACTAAATTTCCCCCATAATCATCAGAAAAAAAATTACGGATCAGAAACCCTAATTTCTTGACAAGGATTTTAATTTTCATTACAAATTTTAATTTAAAACTAACCTTTTAAACTAAACATAATTTAAAAAATCGATTACGATTAAAAATTTTAAAATTCCATTTTTTTAAGAACATTGTGAAGATCTGCTTCATCTGCGGGGGTTCTAGGTATTTTTATTCTAAATTTATCGTCATCAAAATTTCTAGGAATTATATGAACATGGAAATGTTTTACTACTTGTCCTGCTGCTGCAAAATTATTCTGGAGTATATTATAACCATCAATTTGTAATTTTTTGTGGATCATCATAGCTGTTTTTTTCACAACTTTATAAAGTTCGGTTAATTCATGATCGGGGATATCTTCTAGAGTAGAATAATGGTTCTTAGGTATAACTATCGTATGACCTGTCGAAATAGGAGAAATATCTAAAAATGCGAGATTTAGGCTATTTTCATAAACGATTTTTGATGGAATTTCTCGCTTGGTAATTTTGCAAAAAATACATTCTTGAACGTTCAATATTTTACACCTTTTTTGCTTTTAATAATCCTCAAACACAGTTTTTATTTTTCACATTTAAATTAAAAAATCATTACTGAGTTTTATCATATTAAATTATAAAAATTTTTCACATTATGATTGAGAGAGGCTGATTATTATGGTTCTTCAAGAAATACAGTCAATTTTGACAAATAAATTATCTCCCAAGATATTTAAATTAAAATCAGAGATATACGGTTTTCAATATAATCAGAATCGCGTCAATAAATCAATAAAAAAAGTTATGTTAACAATAGACCTAAGTATTGAAGCCTTACATTTTGCGGTAAAAAATAAAATTAATCTTATCATCTCTCATCATGGACTAGTTAATAACTCAATTAATAAATTTAATCAGGATTTAATAAATAAATTAACTTTACTAACAAGATATCCAATTGCTATATTCGTTTTAAATTCTTCATTTATCGCGGCAGAAGGTGGAGTATCGGAGACAATCGCTAATGCACTCTACTTGAATTTAGAGAGTACATTTAATATTAAAAATAATAAAGGAGTTAAAGTTCCGATTGGTCGGATTTGTAGCCCGAAATATTATTTAAATGATCACCAAATAATGACTTTAGAAAAATTAATTAAAAGAATTAAGACACATTTCGATCTGAAATATGTATCATATGTAGGAGATATTAAAAAGACAATCAAAAAAATCTGTATTGTTGGTGGAGAAACTTCAAATATCAAATATTTAAAAAAAGCTTCAGCTATAGGTTGTGATTGTTATATTTCCGGAAGAATTGGCTATTCAGGTGCAATTTATAGTAGAGATATAGGGCTTGCTTTAATTGAATCTTCACATTATAAGATTGAAATTCTGGCATTGAAAAAATTATGTAATCTCTTAAGTTTGGAGTTCCCTTATGTTGAGTTTTTATTATTTGAATCCTTCGATCCTTATAGAATTTTTATCTAATAAGTATTAAAGAATAGCAATAATTTATTTAGTCAATCTATAATGGAAATAAAAAGATTCATTATTTCTCAAATAAAAGTTTAAATTCATTGAGAGATAATTTGATTTTAAATAATAAGTATTTTTTTTCTTGTTTAGTAGATTTTTTGTGAGATTAAGATGCCTATAATTGAATATAATGGGAAAAGACCTGAGATAAGTCCAAATTCTTATGTCAGTCCTCAAAGTACATTAATTGGAGATATAAAAGTAAATGATAATGCAATTATTTGGCCTGGTTCAATCATTCGGGCAGAAAATTCCCCAATAATTATTGGTGAATATTCTACTATTTTTGATGGAGTAATCATGTTAACACGATCTCAAAGAAGCTCTATTACTATTGGCCGTTATTGTATTATTGAATCAGGAGTGACATTATTAGGTTGTTTCATGGAAGATTATGTGCAAATAAAAGAGGGAACCTTAATCTATGAAGAAGCTTCAATAGGCGAAGGAGTCATTATTATGAATGGAAGTCAAGTACCACCAGGATTAACCATCCCTGCTCGTAGGGTAATGAGAGGTATTCCTGTTGAATCTATTCGAGAACAAACACGAAATGATGTGCTAAAGCAAAAGGACCGCGCAGAAAACTATTCCCAGTTATTTACTAAAATTATAAGCCAACTTCCAAACGCTCAGGGTTATTTATTAACATTACCTGATTTTTTAAAATTAATGATAAAAAAAGAAGAAAAAAAAACAGCTTAATTTAAAATTATACCATAATATTTAACATTTTAATTAGTTCTTTATATCTTGAGCGAAGAGTTACTTCAGTTACTCCCACCAGATTTGCTATTTCCTTCTGAGATATTCTCTTATCTTTCATTTTACAAACTAAATATAAAGCTCCTGCACATAGACCTTTTGGATCTTTTCCAGATGTAGAATACTTTGATGTGAATGACTGTAAGATTTTAATTGTTCCATTCTCAGCATCCGCATCTAGTTCTAGCTCAGCGATAAAGCGTGGAATAAGAGAAATTGGATCAGTTGAAGGTACCTTTAAATTCAATTCTCTAATTAATGTTCTATAACATCTTCTGACATTTTTCGCACTTATGGACGTTTGCTCCAAAATTTCTTGCAAAGTTCGGGGTATTTTTCTCTCTCTACAAGCGAAATATAAACAGGCAGCAACCATACCATTTATTGACCTTCCTCTAAGAAGTTTCTTTTTAAAAGCCTCAATATATAGTCTGATTGCTGCTTTCTTTACGTGATTGGGTAAATTTAAATTACTCCCAATTCTTTTTAATTCTGTCGTCGCTATTAACATATTTCGCTTATCCCATGTCATTCGGGAATTCCATTTGGCAGCGCGTTTCAAATCAGGACTTTTAATGTTAGATTTATCAATGATTGTACTTAAACCCATATCCGGTAAAAGAATTGAGATAGGCGAACCTGTTCTTTCTCTATTTTCTTTCTCCTGTTTAGTAAAAGCTCTTTTACCACTATGAGAGATATCAACAATTCGTTCACTTATGACTAATCCACATTGCCCACAAACTATTTCTCCCCTTTCATGGAGTGGGATAACTTTGCCCCCACATTCAGGGCATGAATTTGAAAAATTACTTAAATCTGATTCTATTTCCATAATAACAACCAATTTATATTTTTATAATTATAAAAATTCCTTATACCATATTTGTATTGAAATTTAACCCGTATAGCGATTAGAAATTTGTTTTAACTACTCAAAATTTCACGTGACTGAAAATCGAATATAATCTCTGATGCAAATAATATATATTTAGATAGATTATTTAAATGTTTCGTTCT
>JAHQWY010000387.1 GCA_029856445.1 Promethearchaeia archaeon | reverse complement strand
CTAAAATTAATATTATATTTATGAAAAAGTAAAATTAAATTTTATCTATAATACGTATTCTTTTTTATCATAGGTTTTATCTGTAAATACATAAATTTTGTCATTTCCTTCTCCGATTGCGCTACCATCTATTTTTAGTTTGATTATGACTTTTTTATCTCTCTTTCCCCGCGGGGATTTACTTACAATTTTATTTTGGTATCTAATTTCACTAGCCTTTTGATGAATATATGTATCTGTTTCTTTACCCATAATAATTAAATCATCATTTTTCGTGAGTAATCCATTATCTAATGATATAATTGCATAATTTGTATTAGGATCATACTTGACTATTTGACCAATTCTAATATATCGGAAATGAGATAAATTAGTAGGAGATTTATGTTGCTGATCATTTTCTGTGACCCTTTTAAAATAAAATCCTGGTGTAAAGCCCCTATTATAGACTTTTTTTAATTCAGTGACCCACCATCCCACTTTTTTCTTCGAAAATGTACCATTGTAATATGCTTCAATTGCTTCTCGATATGTTTTAGTTACAATTTCAACATAATGAGGATGTCTCATTCGACCCTCAATCTTAAAAGCATCAATATTTGCTTCAATAAGGTCGGGAATATAAGCGATTGTACATAGATCTCTTGAATTCATGAACCTTACTCCGTCGTATATATATTCATTTCCAGATTCTTCACGAACCCACCATCTTCTCCTACAAGGTTGCTCACAATTTCCTCTATTAGCAGATTTTTCTTCGGTTCCACAAATGTCTTGAGAAAAATAGCATCTACCGCTTACGGAAGTACACATAGCTCCATGGATGAATGTTTCAATTTGAGCGTATTCTAAATTCCTTTTAATTTCTTTAATTTTTTCTAAGGATAATTCTCTTGCTAAGATTAAACGTTCAGCCCCTAAATTTTCATAAAATCTAGCTGATAGAGAGTTTGACACATTACATTGCGTTGAAATATGGAATGGAATTTGATTTTCTTTTGCTATTTGTATAGCTGCAAAATCATGAACTATTACAGCGTCAATACCTGCCTCTTTACTTCTTTTAATAATACTACGCAAGTATTCAATTTCATGGTCATATATTAAAATATTAGTAGCTAGATAGGCTTTTAAATCATTTTTGTGGCAAAAATCTACAACCTTATGAAGATCAGCCAAAACAATATTTTCTGACCTCATTCTCATGTTAAATTTTTCAATTCCAAAATAAACTGAATCTGCATATTTCACAGCTGCCTTAATTGCTTTTAAATTTTTAGCAGGTGCCAATAATTCTACTTTTTCCATAGCTTTAATTCAAAAAGGTAGATGTTGTAATAAGACACTTATTGTAAAATAGAAAAATAACCATATAGATTTAACTTAAAATTTTCTAGGAATCTTTTTAATGTTATATTCTTGATGGAAAATCAAAGATTTTCTTTAATAAAGTAATTAAAATTCGAAATATTAATAGAAAGTAAACAGGTTAAAATTAAAATTATAATACAAATTTTAATTAAAATTATGGTTTAAAAATTGACTATTAAAGATTGTGAGCTTGGGAAAGACGTAAAGATCATTGAACCTGTTAATATGTATGAATGCAAACTGGGGGATAACTGTTTTGTTGGACCATTTGTTGAGATACAAAAGAACGTTATTATCGGTGAAAGTACAAGAATTCAAAGCCATTCCTTTATATGTGAAGGAGTAACAATTGGTAACCATTGCTTTATTGGCCATGGAACGATGTTTACAAACGACCTTTTTGATTCTCCAAATATTGAAAGTTGGATAATGCGTAAAACTATTGTTGGTAATAACGTTCGAATTGGTTCAAATGTTACAATCTTGCCTATAGCTATTGGAGATAATGTTATAATTGGAGCCGGAGCAGTTGTTACGAAAGATGTTTCAGCTGGTTGTGTCATAGCAGGGAATCCAGCAAAAATTATTAGAAAAATTGAGGATTAATAAGAATGAAGATTGGAATTATTGGAATGGGATATTGGGGTAAAATTATCTTAAGAAATTTAGAAAATATGGAAAAGAACGATATTATTATATGTGATATTACACCACCAAATAATAATATAAAAGAAAAGTATGATATCTCTAAAGATTATAAAGAAATAGAATGTGATTACGTTTTTATAACTACGCCTACAAAAACTCATTATGAAATCAGTAAATACTTTTTAGAAAAAAAAACTCATGTTTTTTGCGAAAAACCTTTAACTTTATCATCTTCTAAAGCAGAAGAATTATACAATATTGCCTTAGAGAATAAAGTGATCTTATTTACAGATTGGGTATTCACATTCAACAATCAAATTGAAACAATGAAAAAAGATTATGATAATGGGAAATTAGGTGAAATTAGAAGTATTTTTATGAATAGATTAAATCTTGGTCCTGAAAGATTCGATGTAAATGCTCGATGGGATTTAGCATCTCATGATGTATCGATAATTCAATATCTTTTTTCAAAAGAGCCGAAAAATATTAGTTGGAAAGATTATAGACGAAACTTTGATTCAAAACAAGAAGATAGTTCCTTAGGTTTAATAGAATATGAAGATTTTTCAGCTACTATAAATGTAAGCTGGTATTATAGAAAAAAAGTGAGGGAGTGTGTTTTTGAATTTGAAAATTATTTTATTGTATGGGATGATTTTAAAAGATTCCTACAATATGAAGATGCTAGTAATGTAAGCTTTCCAATATATTCTGGAAATTTAAGTTATCCTTGTAGTGAATACCACGCCCCATTAAAAAATGCTATTGAATCATTTTTCTCTTTTACTAAAGAGGATATGATTAAACAAAAAGAAATTACTTTCCAAACTATCTCAATCTTAGAGGGATTAAAATGAAAATTATGTTTAATGATTTATCAAAACAATGGGATGTAATTGAAAAAGATGTTACCCCCAGATTAAAAGAGCTCTTCAAGAAGTCTAACTTTATTGGGGGAAATGCAATTGAGGATTTCGAGGGAAAGTTTGCTAGCTATTGCGGAACAAAGTATGCTATTGGATGTTCAAATGGTACAGATGCCTTAAAATTATGTTTAGCTGCCTTTGAATTAAAAAGTCCATGTGGGATTATAATTCCTGCTAACACTTTCATAGCCACAGCCTTAGCAGCTACATATCTTTCGGATTTAAATTACGAATTAATATTAATTGATTGTGATAATTTCTATCAAATTGATATAAATCTATTAGAAAAATATTTAAAAATTAATAGAAAAAAATGGAAGGATTGTGTAATCATACCTGTTCATCTCTTTGGACATCCATCCGATATGAAAA
>JAHQWY010000386.1 GCA_029856445.1 Promethearchaeia archaeon | reverse complement strand
TTAATCATGACACTTGCTAAAAACCTTGCTTGGTGTTGGCAGTGGCCTTGGCGTTGGCGATAACGCTTTTACATTGGATTAAATTTAATTAAAACTTTCTATTTTTCATACTTTAGTTTTTACTAAGACTAAATTGATGCTTTTGATGTGCATTAAACTATTGAATTCCAATATTTTAACGATACACATTTAATGTATGGAAATAATTATTTGTGGTAAAGAAAATGGTAGATTATTATAAATCACGGATATTATTAGAGCCAAAAGAGATTCCAAAGGAATGGATAAATATAGTACCAGATTTACCTTCTCCTATGACTCCTTTAGTTAACCCTATGGATGGAAAACCAGCTCCACCTGAAATGGCTTTCGCAATTTTTCCCAGAGAATGTGTTTTACAGGAAGTATCTCAAGAAGCAACAATACCCATCCCAAATGAGGTGAGAGAGATATTGGTTAGTTCTTATAGGCCAACTCCCCTTCATCGCGCTTTAAGGTTGGAAAAACAGTTAGGAATAGAAGGAGATGATATAAAAATATTCTATAAAAATGAGTCTGTGTCTCCAACAGGTTCACATAAACCTAATACTGCTATTGCTCAAGCATACTATGCTAAGAAGGATGGATTAGAAGAATTAGTTACTGAAACAGGTGCTGGTCAATGGGGTTCAGGTTTGGCATTTGGATGCAACTTATTTAACATCAAATGCACGGTTTATATGGTGAGAGCAAGCTTTTTACAAAAACCAGGTAGAAAAATCTTAATGAGTTCATATAATGCTGAAGTTCACGCTAGCCCTTCAAACTTAACCGAATCAGGAAAAATGTTTATAGAAAAAGATCCTGATCACCCTGGTAGTCTGGGAATTGCAATTTCTGAAGCAGTTGAACACAGTTTAAGCAGTGAAAAAACCAGATATTCTTTAGGAAGTGTAGTTAATTTTGTTCTACTACATCAAACTATTGTAGGACAAGAAGCAAAGATTCAATTAAAAAAAGTAGGGATTGAAAATCCTGATATAGTAATTGGATGTATGGGAGGCGGATCTAACTTTGCTGGTTTAATGATTCCATTCGCTAGAGATAAAATAAATGGAATTAATACAGAAGTTGAAATTATAGGAGTAGAACCACGTGCTTGTCCAAGCGTTTGCAAAGGTGAATATCGATGGGATTTTGGAGACACTTCAATGAAGGGTCCAATTGTGAAGATGCACACTCTCGGTCATACCTTTATTCCAAGCCCTATTCATGCAGGTGGATTAAGGTATCATGGAATTGCTCCTATTGTTTCAATATTATACAATAATAAAGTAATCTCAGCTCAAATGCATCATCAAACTGAAGTCATCGATGCAGCATTGCAATTTGCAAAAGCAGAAGGAATTCTTGCTGCTCCTGAAACAGCACATGCAGTTAAAGAAACTATTGATCAAGCTTTAAAGGCTAAGGAAGAAAAAGAAAAGAAAGTAATTCTCTTTAATTTTAGCGGTCATGGATTTTTTGATTTACTAGCATATAAAAATTACATGGCTGGTGAATTGGAGGATTACGAATTACCAACAGAAGAAATCCAAAGAGCCTTAGCTTCAGATGAGATGCCAAAAATTGATGAAGCTCAATTCTAATATATTTTAAATTCATTTTTTTTCTTTTAATATTGATTTAGAGAAAATCTTAAAATCTAAGGATACTTTAAATATTAAAATTTCAAGAGATTGTTTATTATTGACCCCATTTTCATTTATTATTGTTTGTTTCTTATATTTTTTTGGTTTAATTCTTTTCTATATCACTTATTTAACGAAACAGAGAAGTGAGAAAAGGGCTTTCATCAACAATCTCGTGAACTCAATTATATTCACGAGTTCAATTACAATTAATTTATTTATTATCTATATTAGGAATCCTAATAAAGTTCGTTTTATTGCTTTTCCTTTTGATATCTTAATGTTACTTTTTATTATTTTTTTTATCCCTTTATTTTCATTTTTGGTAATCAAGGAAAAGAGAAAAATTGAAAATGGAAAAATAACTTTTGAAGAGTTTAAATCGAGTTCAAAAGTACTACCATTAAAATATGATATATATAGAAAACTAACGCATTTAGTTGTATTGGGAATAATTTTCTTCTATTTTACTCTAGGTTTTTTAGTTCAGAACGTTTTTAAATATATTTCAGAACTATTACCTAACTTTATCGTTGAAATGTTTGATATGGGTGATGATATTATGGTATTTACTCAGAATTTAGTAGTCTTTTTAGTAGGTGTTTCTTTAATTGGATTATTAACCGCAGATTTTATACGAATCCTGAAACCAAAATATTACCCTTTAAAACCAGTTAATCAAATACTTAAAGAAAAGGAATTATATATGAGATTAGGACCTCATATCTCGATGAGTATTGGTTGTTTTTCTATAATCCTGTTGTATGGTCTTATCCAACCAGTTGGTCCTTTGATAATTTGTACCTCAATGGCTATGGCTATTTTTGGTGATACTGCATCTAATTTATTTGGTAGAACCTTAGGGAAAAGAAAAATCCGTGATACAGACAAAACTTATGAAGGTTTAGTAGCTGGAGTCGTAATAGCATTCATCTCAGGTTTTACAGTATTGCTAAGTCTAAAAAAATTTTATTTCCCAAAGAATTTTGGACTATTTTATTTACCATTGCTAGGATCTATAATCCTTGGTTTTATAGATTATTTAGATCTAGAAATAGATGATAATTTATCCTACAATTTCATTTTGTCAACAGTATTATTTTTTTGCTCAGTTCTACTCTTCTAAAACCTTTGTAATAAATTTTATATTGCAAAAGTTTTTTCAATTAAGATGATTTAATTTATGAAAATGATGGAAGAAAAATTAAAAATCGATAAAATTTCTAAGGGGACTGTTATCGACCATATTGATGCAGGATATGCTTTAACAATTCTAGGTCTTACAGGTCTTGATGAATCTAAGAATTTAATAACTATAGGTGTTAATGTCTCTTCTAAAAAATATCAAACAAAAGATATTATTAAAATTGAAAATGTTTTTCTAAATGAAACTCAAATGCAACAAATTTCAATACTATCCCCAAACGCCAATATTTCATTAATTGAAAATTATAAAGTAATCGAAAAGAAGAAGGTAAAGATTCCACATATTATTAAGAAACTTATACTCTGCGTTAATCAAACATGTATTTCAAATTCAGAAATAGAACCAATCGATACAGAGTTTTTAGTCTTAGAAGAGAAGCCTCTTAAGATTCAGTGTGTCTATTGTGAACGTATTTATAAACTAGAAGAAATAGTATTTAAAACAAAGGAAAAA
>JAHQWY010000061.1 GCA_029856445.1 Promethearchaeia archaeon | reverse complement strand
TCAACAGTCTCAATTGATATTTCAATTTTTCCCCTAAAAGGTTGTTCTTGAGCTTTTTCTTCGGATTTCTTTTTCTTGGTCTTTTTTCTATCAGACTTGGAAGAGATTGGGAGTAAAGCACCACATTTTCTGCATGTATGACTCACTGCTTCGTTATTTGTTGTACCACAGTTCTGACATATGATAATAGCTTTATCTCCCCTCCTTGAATTTAGATTACAAAAAATTGTAAAAGATGTTAATTCTCACAAAATTTAAGCATGAATCTTTAATATATTTATAGTAAATATATGAATTATTTGGTTTTTAGTTTTTGCTGTTTATTGTATTAATGAAAATTTGATTTTATTAATATTAACTACAATAAATTAAGTTTTTAATATTTACTTAAAGAATAAATCTAAGAGAAAAATAAGATTTTTTCCTACTTATAAATAATCTCTTTAATTATGTTTGCAAAAGTCTCAAAATCTTCTTTTTGGAATACAGGATCATCCTTAAGCAGCAATAAATAATATGGAGTTGACTCTTTCTTTAATGTTATCTGTTTAAATATAAAATTTTTTCCAAATCTTTGAACAATCATTTTGTCTTCATATTTATTTTCCATTACACCAGTATATTGAATATTATCCGAAAGTGTTAAGAAATATGGAGTTGAAGCTGACAGTAAATGCTTAGTTTCTTCATCTTTATAATAGGCGCCAATTACGAGTGAATTATCGTCAATAACAACAACACCTTCTGAGTCAATCTTCTTGGCAAATTCGATTATTGTTTTTTCAATTAGTTCTGATTTTGGATATAAGCTTAGAAGAATTTCCGACATTGCCTTTATAATAGTTCCAAAATCATAAATGGAGGTTTCATAAAAGTATATTTCCTTATAGTCAGTTGCACTTTTTATCTGTTCTTTTAAATCTATTATAAGATTTTCCATTTCATTACGAGCTCCTCTTCTTAAGGCAGGATCATATTTATGAAGAAATACGTATATGGGTGGTTCTATCTCTAATTCATAAAACTGTTCAATTACATCCTTGAAATAACTAATAGCTTCAGGGATTCTAGGTTTATTTTGAACATCGATAACATAGATTGCAATTTCGGTACCCTCAAAAAATTTACCAGGATTCTTTAAATATGAGATTCTATAGCTAATTTGTCCACCTAAATCCCATTCTGAGATTTCTTTACCTAAAAAATTAAAAACCCTTCTTTGGGCACCCCTAGTTGGGGATAATACTGCAATCTTTGAGAATTCTCTTTGAAGCGAAAGTATAATGCTGGTTTTACCTGCATCATCAAGACCTGTGAATAAAAGCTTCGAAGGTTCCGGTTTATGTTCCGGTTCTTCTTTTTTCAAATACATTATTGATTGTTTTAGATCTTTCTCCAAAGTTAAATTTCACCTTTACACATATAAAAAGCAATTTATAAATATATATTCTTTTGTAAGATAAAATATGTTCTTATTGCTTATTTAAATTACGGATTATAAATAATTATTGATAAATAATTTGAAATCTTCATATTCAGTAATGTCTATAGGATTTGGGAATTCCTTTTTATTTTGAATGATCTTAAGTGCATTGGGTAGTTTTGGTTTAACTTTTATTAATGAGATAATTTCATCTGGAAATTTTGCAGGATCAGCAGTTTCAAAAGTAATAGATTTAATTTGCTTCTGAGAAGAATAATTATTACGATAGATTTGAAGAGCTGCCCATCCCACAGCACCATGTGGCTCGATAATTTTCTTATATCTTCTATAAAAATCTATTATTGTTTCTCTTGTTAAATTATCACTAACAGAATAAGAGATAATACTAGCTTTAAGTTTTTCCATATTTGGATTTTTTAAAATAGTTCCATTTTCATCAATTTGACCACCATATAAATCAAAGATACGGGCTAAATTGCTAGGGTTACCTACATTCATGGCAGATGATAAGCAATTTCTTGATGGTTCGATTTTGGTATAAATTCCAGAACTTAAGAATTTCGGAAATTCATCATTTTCATTCACAGCTGAGACAAATTTATCTACAGGCAATTCCATTCTAGACGCGATAATACCGGCAGTAAGATTACCGAAATTTCCTGAAGGTACTGAAAAAACGACTTTTTCGTTTGGGCGTTCGATAATTCGTGAATAACTCCAGAAATAATAAATAGTTTGGGGAATAAGACGACCTATATTAATAGAATTTGCGGATGATAAATTATAAACCTGTAAATCCTTATCCGCAAAAGCAGTTTTAATAATTTTTTGGCAATCATCAAATTTTCCATTGATACCTATTGCTGTAACATTTTTTCCTAATGTCGTCATTTGTTTTCTTTGAAGTTCGCTAATTTCTTCTTTCGGATAGAGAACGACTACTTTAATTCTTGACATTTCATGAAACGCTTGTGCAACTGCGCCTCCCGTATCCCCAGAAGTCGCTGTTAATATTATTATTTCTTTATCTTCAATTGAGAGGAAATATTCCATTATCCTTGCTAAAACTCTCGCTCCAAAATCCTTGAAACTACAAGTAGGACCTTTGCTTAGATAGCAGAGATAATCAAATTTTTCAATTTTTTTTAATCCAATTTCAAAATTTAAAGCATTATGTATAATATTTCTTAACGCTTGTTCTGGAATTTGCTCTTTTAGAATTTTTATTAGAACCTGAAAAGCAATTTCTTGTAAACTTAAATCTTTAAAACTAAATATCTCTTGGTGTTCAATAGCTGGAATTTTATTCAGCATATATAAACCTTTATCTAAAGCCTGCCCTTTTAAGACGGCAGTCTTGAAGTCGACATCTGGAGTGTTATAATTTGTTGAGTGAAATTTTATCATAAGATAATTCATTTACATTTATTTTAATAAATCATTAATTTTGTTGATTGCTTCTAGTGGAGTAGTTACACCATATATCATGTCATTTCTTCTATTATCTAATTTTTGATTAGCCATCTTAGAAGACCAACCTTGAACAGATGATAAGGCTACTAAAGGCTTATCATATATCCAAGCAAAACACATTTCAGATAAAGTTCCTGCTTTACCACTAATTGCCAAACATATATCGCCTGCAAGAACAACAACGATATTTCTAGCTTGGGAAAAAGGACATGGTATTACAAGATCTACATATTTATTAGCATAACTTTTTTCTGTATGAGGGATAATGCCGATGGTAAAACCTCCCTCTTCCTTAGCACCTTTACATATTGCTTCCATCACACCAGAAAGTCCCCCACACACCACAGCATAATTATTTTTTGCGATTAATCTACCAATTTCTATAGTAGTATTTTCTATCTGTTTATCAATTTCACTAGCTCCAATAACAGAAATTACCGCTTTAAACTTATTTTTAAAATCAATACTCATAAAGTTATATCACCACTCTGGTTAATTAAAAGTAAATTAAGCAGTATAACCTCTTTTTATCGATATAGAAATTAAATCGTTTATAATAGCCGATGCGGCTTCAAAACCACCTGCACCTCTCCCCATTAAAATTATTGGACCTGCATACTTAGTTTCTAGTTCTACTATGTTTAAGGTTCCACTAATATTAAGTGGAGAATGTTTATCAATTAATCGAGGTTCAACCAATAATTCACCATTTTCAGCTATTGCTAAATGTTTAATAACATAACCATCTAGTTTAGCTAATTCAATCGCGTGAGGAGTTACTTTCGAAATACCTTCGACTTTAACATCAGCAATAGTCTTTAACCATCCTAATAACTCATTTGCTAATATAACCAACTTCCCTGCAGCATCATAACCATCAATATCTAGAGTAGGATCTGATTCAGCATATCCTAATTCCTGCGCTTCTTTTAAAGCTAAAGGAAAATCAACTCCTTCTGCAGTCATTCTGCTTAAAATAAAATTGGAGGTGCCATTTAATATCGCTTTAATCCCGATGATCTCATTACCGCTTAATTCTTCTTTAATTCCTAATGAAGGAACACAACTTGCCACGGTCGCCTCAAACTTCACATAGCAATTATTTTGTTTTGCTAAATTTTTAATTCTATTATATTCTAGATAGAATGGTCCTTTATTTGAAGAAATTACATCAATACCATTATTTAGGGCTTCTATAATATGAGATAGACCAGGTTCTCCAGATTTAGGATTTGTAGGTGTTGCTTCTATACAGATGGATATATCTAATTTAGAAATTAAATCAATAGCTTTTGCATCTTTCCTCCAATAAGGTAAATTTCTAAAATCACCACCGACATCTAGAACTTCTTTTAGATTGATTCCCTTTTCATTAATAAGTGCTCCATCTATTTCAAAAATTGAATTCACTATAAAGTTTAAATTAAACTTTTGTTCGAAAAACTTTTTTTTTTGATATAATAATTGAATTAAACTAGTCCCAACTATACCTTTTCCTATTAAACAAATGTTAATATTCATAATTTTTATTAAATTCAATTCAATGTTATTCTGGATTTAGAAAGAATTACATCATTAATTCATCGCTTGATTTATTAGACATAATAATAATATTTTCATCAGCTAGTAATTAAGAATAACTTTTTTTCCTCACAAATTTTCCTTAATTCATTATTAAGCTCCTTTTTATTCATATCTTCAGGAAATTCGATTTTTAGCTTAACATTACTCACTTCTTCTAATTCTGTAAACTTAGCTTGTAATTCTAATACATTTATATTCTTAGAAGCTAATCTTTTTATTGTATCCATTACATCTGTATCAAATACATGCCCAGTTAAGATAATAGTGATTATTTTCTTTTCAATCTCATAATCTATGTTCTCTATTTGAATATTTTTTTCTTTTAACTCATTCTTTATTTTTTGCATGCTAACTTCTTGAATTTCTTCATTCAATTCGAAAGTTACATTCACAGGGATTAAATTATTTATTTTTCTATCATGGAAGTGAAGAATCCCATAAATATTTCCACCATTTTTAGAAATAGGCTTAATCAACTCAATTAAACTTCCAGGAGTATCTGGCAACTTTACTTCCAAATTTATCATGATTATTCTCCTCTTTTTGAATATTTGAATCTGAACTTAGAAATTTTGGATTATCGACTTGTTTACAATTCTATAAATAATTTTTCATTACAAATTTTAAAATTTTATTACATCAATAGACTGTTCTTTTCCGTTATTTATTCTCAGAAGATTTGGATCTTTAATAATCTTACCTATAATATTAGCATTTAATCCATATTCTTGAAATGTCTCTATTATTTCTTTACAGTTTGCTTTGCGAGCAGTTAATATAAATGAAGTTGTTAAATACATTTTAATGTAGGTTTCTAAATCATACCCCTCATCCAATAATTTATGGGGAATTTTGATTTTAGAAATATTCACGTCAGCACCTACTTTCGAATAATTTATCATTTGACATAAAGTACCAAAAATTCCCCCATTTGATATATCTTTTGACGCATTAGCTATATGTTTTTGAGCAATGATATTCATAGATTTTCTTTTTCGTAAAACCTCTTCGGAGCTTTTGAAAGTAGTCGTATCATAATATAACTTACTTGCTTTACCTATTTTTCCATCAAAATCAACGGCTAATATAATATTATCTCCTATTTGTGCATTACCTGCGGATATATAATCTTCCTTTTTAATTTCACCTATCATTGTGGAACTTAATTCATAGTAATTTCCATTAACATTTGTATGACCTCGAATAATTGGAACTTTAAATTTCTGAGATCCCTCACATATTCCTTCAAGCAATTTCTTACAGGTATCTGGTTTTTTTACAGAAATAATTATACTTGCTGCTAATGGAATCCCACCACACGCGTAAATATCATCTACACTAACTAAGATTGAACTAAAACCAGCTCCGAAAGGGAAATTTTCTATGAAGGTGGTTTTTATTCTGTCAGTAGTAACCAGAATATATTTATCATCATTTTTAATAGTGGCAGCATCTTCTCCAATATCTGAAAAAATTCTTGCACTTTTAAATGATTTTTTGTCAATAAATTGAACTATTGGGCTTATTTGCTTCTTTTCTTCAATGTATTCATTGTTCTTAATACTATTAGCTATCTTTTTAAGTGTCATCTATGAATTTAATATATAGATATTAATAATTAATTTTGCTTATTCTATAGTTAATGAATTATAAAGTTATTAATAGTTAATCTTGCTTAATTACTTTAAGAAATATAAAATTTTAAACAAAAAAAAAAACTTTAACCAATGGAGGAATTATTCGAAACCTCAATTATCAAGGGTTTAATTTTCAGTTCATATGGAGACTTAGGTCCGCAACCAATTTATGTATGGCCTAAATATTATACTGAAAAAGAATTAGAGGGTGTTAAAGAGGAGAGGGAAAGAAAAAACCTTCTTACATTAACAACCAGAGATGTAACCCAAATTTCGATAAAAAACCTTAGTTTATTTATTAGTGATCAGGCATTTACACCAGATATTGATACCGAAAATTTAACTTATTTCGCTATTTTACCTTATCCAGATTTTAATGTGACCTCTTTAACATATTTTCATTATATCAATACTAATTCTTCTAAATCTCAGATTCCTACCGCTTTTTCAATATTAGTTGATGAAAATAGTAGGAGTTTTTTATACAATAATATAAATAGAATTAAACCTATTGTAATTGAATTCTTTAAATCGTTTGATGATCAATTAGTAGAGAATTATCCCCCTCAAGAGAAGATAGAAACTTCTTTTTATGACTTATTCAAAAAGATAGTTGAAATTGAGAGAAACCCATCAACTCCTATTACAACTCATAGAAAAATGAAAATTTTATTTGCTGGATTAGATGACAGTGGAAAAACTAGTTTTTTACTTTCTGTAGATCGTAAATATAGTAAGTTAATTGGTTTAAAACCAACAACAGGGGCAAGTATCAAATCGATAGAGGCTTTAGGAGCGACAATATTTTTATGGGATTTGGGAGGTCAACTAGCTTTTAGAAAGAAATATATTAATAAAGCAGAAATTTATTTATATGAAGCAGATTTATTATTTTATTTTATCGATATCAGAAATAAAATTAGATTTGAAGAAAGCATTGAATATCTTTTAGAATTGAAAAAAGTATTGAAGCAATTCAATCAAAATACTCCTATTATATATATTCTATCCAAGGGAGATTCGGATATTATTAAAACTGGAGAAATTATGGAGAATATTGAGATTATAAGAAATAGATTAGAGGAAATTTCGCCAGAAGAATCTCCTGAGATATATGTGACTAGTATATTTCAAATATTTACCATTTTAAGAGCATTCTCCTCTGGAATCTCAAAATTGAGCCCTAATAGAAACTTAATCAATCATAATCTTAGAAATTTCTCGTTAAAAACAAACTCATATCTTTCTCTCTTGTTGAGTATAGATGGTTTAGTCTTAGCAGATTTTTATTCCCCTAAAGCAAGGAAATTGACAAAAATATCTGAATCAGAAGAATTAATTAACGTATTTGAGGTAACAGCTCCACAATTCGCCATGTTATTTAAAATATTCTCTAGATTCAAAGCATTGCAACAAGAAGAAGCGGTATTTAAGGTAGCAGAATCCGTTATCCTCTTTAAAAAGATCCAAGCAGCAGACAATGATATGTTCATATTATTTCTGATTGATAATGAAAAAAGGAAAGAAAAGATAAATACTAGATTAACCAATTTCCTCGATCAAACAAAAGATCTACTCTTAAGATATATATCTTAAATGAAACGTAATATTAGGTTAAAAAAGAACATTTAATGGACTTTTTTCAGATATCTTTTTCCTTAGGATTCTTTTTCTATAATATGAATTTATACCAGAGATTAAAGCGACTGCTGGTACAACACATTTTGCAAACTTCACTGGTCCAAATAGTATAAAATCACTTGATGCACTCGCACAATATGTCATAATAGAAGCAATCGCCCCACATCTAGGAATTTCTCCATATTTCTTTACAAAATCCCATCCATAAATTGCATTTGCAGGCGCGAATCCAGTAGGCAAACCTAACTCCCTTTTAATCAAATTAGTTGTTTCAAAATTTATTGAGATTGAAGGTAAATCCAAAACAGCTGTATCAATTATCATATTTTCAATATTCGCTTTTTCAGCTTTAGGAATTAATGTTTCTTTTAACATCTTTAGTTTTTGATGAGGAAAAATATATTTACTTCCAAAAGTTAGTAATACAGCGTTTTTAACACCAATTTCTCTTATTTTTTCAAGGTTTTCTTCACTAGTAGCCTCATCTATACTATTTAAAATAGCTCTATCGAGTAATCCTATTTCTTTAAGTCCTTCCATAGCAGGAATCCGAGATGAATCGTTTAATCCATCAACCAAAAAAGGATAATCTACGATATCTGCCACAAATTCACATTCTTTCAATAAAGCATCTGGATATGCCCCAACAACATCGATAATCCCTTGCATTTTAGTATCTTCTACAATTTCAGTATATTCATTTAATTCTTTTTCAACTACAGGTTTATCTATTTCACCAGTTTTTTCATTTAATAAAGCAGAATGTTTGGCATAAAATACAGTACCGATCATCACAATGGGATTTTCTCCTGGTTGACCACCTATCTCAACCTTACCTATTTGGGCTACCTTTTGCTCAGTTTCAAAACTTAACATAATTCATCATAAGATTTCTTCTTTATTTATTTGATTAATAATAAGTTAGTATAGCTTAATTATTCCACTAAAATAGGTTTAAGTTTTCTTTTTTGCAAATGGCTTATCCTGCATTAGTAATTCGACAAAATTAGAAATTTCCTCATCAGGAACAATTAAATAATCTCCTTCTATTGTGTATCCATATTCTTTAGACCATTCGATAATTTTTTTAATATACATTTTCTTATCCATTCTCAGTACTTTTCTCATTAAACTTAACTCAACTTTATTTGTGCTTTTTACAATTTCCTTAACTTTTTTCTTTCTACCTTGTTTAACTGGTTCACTTATAAGTGTTCCCACATATATTATTGATATAATGAATTCTGGGATCCATTTATGCATTAAAAGCACAATTATTGCCGCAATAAATGAGCTTGCTGCACTTATTGAGAAATGGATATCGTCCCATTCATAACCTATATTATATAACTCGATTTGAATTAGCATCCTAATTATGTTAACAACATAAAAGATTACGGATGAGATAATGAGAGCTTTGGTCTTTCGCCAGACAATATCACTTTTTGTATTTGAATCTTGGCTATGTGGCGTGAAGATAATAACCCCAACGAAGATGACAATGGCCTGGACGCCAGTGCAGAACGTCTCAAATGAAATATTATCTTTTCCAGGGATAATAAAATCCCAATGGTATTTTCCTACAGGATTGTACTCTGCAGTTGCTCCTATATCAAAAAATAGGTTAAGAAAATAGACCGTTTGTTTAACTACAATCTCATGTAGCCAATAATTTATCTCCATATCAAAAAATAAATATACTAACCATGCTGAAAGGGGTGCTCCAATGACAAATAACACTAAAGATTTAATAGAAAAAATATATTTTCTTTCATTGAATTCTATTATTGGTTTCTTAATTTTCTTTACTTCTTTAATCTTTAGCATTAAGTCTCTCTCCTTTATCATTAAGTTGGGTAATTACATAATGAAATCTATCTACTATAATATAATTTAAGATTATTAGCAAGGGAATCATTACGAATCCGAATATATAACTATTTTTAGTTTCCAGTATTGGAATAGTGAAGCCAATAACAAAAGCAAACAATAAATTTAATGTTATAATTGCCCAAAAATACAGTTTCTTTAGAGTTGTTTGTTCCATGATCCAGATAATAATTGTGTTAATATTAAAAATACAAATTAAACATTGATAAAAAACCTTTATTAGAATGGGAAGATATCGTTTTTATTTATTTTTATGTATTATATTTTTATCGCAAATTGCTCGAAAGATTTAAAATTTAATTATTCATGATTTTTTATTCATAAAATTTTTGTAGATAATTCGATTTTCTCATAATAGGAGTTAAAACCATATTGGGAGCAAAATTTATTCAAAATAGTATAATTAAATAGAATGATATCTTAATAAGTTTATAAGATTTTAAGGATATTTCTAATCTTTGGAGTCCATTAATGGTTCTTGAAATTGAATCTAAGGAAGATAAAAGTAGTTTAACTTATATCATTCAAAATATCGTTGTCAAATCAATTTTACATATTGAAGAGGATTTAGATTTAATATTATTATCAAGAAAACTTAAAAACTCCCAATATGAAAAAAGTCGTTTTCCAGGACTTTTTATAAAATTTAATCATCCTAAAAGCGCTATTATAATTTTTAGTAATGGAAAGATAATTTTAACCGGATTAAAAGCGTTTTCTCACATTAATATAATAATTAAAAGGTTAATATTGCGACTAAATGATATTATTCCTATTAAAATAAAAGATAACATAGTTGAAACTCAAATTGTAAATATAGTTGTAACTGCTGATTTTTCTAAACCTATTAATTTAGATGCTGCTTCTGTTAAGTTAGAAAATTCTATTTATGAGCCAGAGGTATTTCCTGGATTAACATATAACTCACTTTCTCCTATAAAATGTGTATTTTTAATATTCAGCACTGGGAAAGTTGTTCTTACAGGGATTAGGGAGAAAAAATTAATTGAACCTGTATTAGCTAATCTTGGAGGATTATTGAAAAAAGAAAAATTATTTAGGAGTGGTTAAAATTGTATTTGAATTTAAGTTTATAAGAATTAAAAAAAAAATTTTTTTTCAAAGAAATATTGCAATGTATGACAAATCAAGATAAATAACTTTATGGTAAAAATAAAATGTCAGAAAATAACCCTGAAAATCAAAAATCAGAAGAAAAAGAAGATTCTGAAGTAAAAGAGGCAGAAACAGAAGAGACTATAGAAACGGAAAAGGAAGTTAAAACTAAATTTACATTTAAATGTACACGTTGCGATGAATGCTGTATGAGTCGAGGTCCCATTCCAATAACTTTTTGGGATTTAGAAATGTGGGCAAAAAATGGTGTCGTGGCAAATTTTATGCCATATTTGGATATTTACCAAAAGCCAGATGGCACCATTGATTTAATATTAAAACCTTTAGTGCCTGTCAAAGAAGGAGAAGGAGAAACCACTCCAAAAGATCCATTTGATTCTATACCAATTGAAGAATTACTTGAAGTTAAATGTCCTTTATATAATAAGGATGATAAAAAATGTCTTATTTATGATAACCGTCCATTAAGTTGTAGAACTTATCCTTTAGAATTTGATGGGAAAAATTTCATCGTGGTTGATGCTGATTGCCCAGGTATAGGTGAAGAAGGTATGACAAAAGAAGATCTTGCTGAGATGAGAGAAACCGCTAAAAGAATGCATTATGAATTAACTCGTATGAGGATTGCTCTCCCAGTGCTAAATCAAATTGTATCAACTAATTTCATGAAGATGCTAATGAAGCAACAGATGGAAGCAATGAGTAAGATGTCTGATGATGATAAAGCCAAATTAGATGAAATATTCAAGAAACAAGCAGAAACTAATGAGCATGACCATGAGCATGAACTCTAATTCTTTTTATTTCTTTCTATATAATTTTTAAAAAACCTCTCTACTTATATTCTATTTAATAATAATAATTAATGTGCATTTCTATGAAAGAAATTACTGTAAAAAATTCTAAAATCAGGCTTGTCCAGGGAGATATAACAGAATTGGAAACAGATGCAATTGTCAATGCTGCAAATGCTCAACTTATCTTAGGAGGAGGTGTAGCAGGAGCAATTAGAAAGAAAGGCGGTCCTACTATTCAAGAAGAATGTAATAAAATTGGTGGTACTTTTGTCGGTGGTGCTGTTATTACAACTGGGGGAAATTTAAAAGCAAAATACGTCATTCACGCAGTAGGACCTAGAATGGGAGAAGGAAATGAAGATGAAAAACTAAAAAATGCAGCCTTAAATAGTTTAAAACTAATGGATGAGTGCAAATTAAAATCTATTGCCTTTCCTGCAATATCTACTGGAATTTTTGGTTATCCTATCGAAAGATGCTCACAAATTATGATATCTACAGTGAAGAAATATTTAGGTAGTAATACTCAAATTGATGAAGTTATTTTTTGCCTTTTTACTAAATCTGATTTTGACATCTTCTTCAAAGAGTTAAAATGATTAATTTTTGACGTTACTTTTTTTATTAACGTTTATTTTATAATTAGAATAATAATAATTTTTATTTAGAGAAAGTCTCATTATTATTATAGTTGAAGGGTTTCTCTTAAAAATGAGTGATTATAGATATATCAAATTCTTTGAAGATTTAAGAGTTGACGACGTACCTCTTGTAGGAGGTAAAAACGCATCCTTAGGAGAGTTACTAAGCTTTAGGATAGCAGTACCATTAGGTTTTGCTGTTACTTCAAAAGCTTTTGATTATGTCTTGGATACAAACTTCTATACAATTAAAGAAGAAGAAGTATCACTTCGAGAATTAATTGGAAGAGATATAAAAAGGATATCTAGTGAACTAAAATCTGAAGATATTAAAGCTGTAGAAAAAGTTGATAAAATTTGTGCCAACATCAGATATATTATCGAACAAGCTAAAATTCCAGACTCTCTTGCTGATGAAATTTTAGATGCCTACTCAAAATTAATTGAAAAAATTGGGGGAGAATCTACATTTGCAGTAAGAAGTTCTGCCACAGCTGAAGACTTGCCTGATGCTTCATTTGCAGGACAACAAGACACACATCTGAATATTTCAGGTGAAAAAGAAATATTAGAATATATCCTAAAGGACATGGCATCTGTCTTTACTACGCGAGCAACTATGTACCGTGAACGAGCAGGTTTCGATCACTTCTCTGTTAAACTCTCAGTAGGTGTCCAAGAAATGGCGGGTGGTTTGGCAGGTGTAAAGTCTTCTGGTGTAATGTTCACAGAAGATCCTGATTCAGGCAATCCAAATGTTGTTGTTATTAGAGGAACATGGGGTTTAGGGGAATTAATTGTTCAAGGTGTGGAGAAAGGGGATGAATTCATTGTATTCAAGCATGATCCAAAAGGTCTTCGGATTATTCGTCGTGAACTTGTTAAAAAAGAGAAAATGATGATTTTTTCTAAAGGTATTGAAAAAATTGGAACTGAAGTTATTTCTCTACCTTATGCAAAGCAAACAAAATATTGTTTAACAGAAGATGAAGCTCTCATTCTTGCAGATTATGCTCAAAAAATTAGAAATCATTATGGGAGAAGGATGGACATTGAATGGGCTGTTGGTAACAACGGAAATGTTTACATTGTCCAAGCACGTCCGGAAACTGTTCATAGCATAAAAGGTGACGTCGAGGAAATATTTTATCTTTTAGAGGATCCAGCAGAATTAACAGAAAAAGGCTTAGTAATCGAAAATTCAGGTATCGCTATTGGTAGAAGAATTGGATATGGAAAAGTAAAAGTAATAGAGTCAATAAATGATGCTCATCTGCTAAGGGAAGGAGATATTCTTATCACTGAAGAAACTAATCCTGACTGGACTTCTTATATGCAGAATTTAGGCGGTGTAATTACTGAAAGAGGGGGACCAACATGTCATGCTGCAATAGTTTCAAGAGAACTGAATATAGCCTCTATAGTAGGTGCAGATGATATAGTTCAGATAATGAAGGAACAACAAAGAGGGGGTATTGAGTATGTTACTATTGATTGTAGTGAAGGAGAACCACGCATCTGGTTGAAAGATGTAGAGTACGACTCTGATACAATCGAATTTGCTAAACTTCCACAGACAAAAACTAAGGTATTAGTGAATTTAGGGATCCCTAAAGGAGCATTATCTGCTGGGAAGTATCCAGATGGAACCGGATTAGCAAGATTAGAATTTATCATCAATGATGAAGCTCAAATTCACCCAAATGCATTAATAGATTTTGAAGCCTTAGTAATGAGATATGATATCCTTCTAGACCAAAGAAACAAGATTGAGAATATTAAAAAAAGTGATTTATATCATAAGGATCCTTTTAATAAAGAAATTTTTCAATTAAAACAAACTTTAGATAAAATACGAGCTTTAACCGTCGGTTATGAAAAAAAAGAGGATTTTTATGTGGATAAATTAGCTGAGGGGATTGCTACAATTGCTGCTGGTGTATGGAAAACATTGGACGATGGGAGTATTGCTGAATGTGTGGTAAGGCTTTCAGATTTTAAGACTAATG
>JAHQWY010000385.1 GCA_029856445.1 Promethearchaeia archaeon | reverse complement strand
CATCAAAGTTGGTTAGCAATGGGCGCAAGAAATCTTACGATTGCAGAAAGTGAAGGAAAAAATATCATTTCTCTATGTAATGGATGTTTTCAAACCCTCAAACTTGTCAATGAAGAATTGAAGCATGATGATCATGAAAAACAGAAAATCAATAATTTATTAAAAACCATTGGAAAGCAATTTAAAGGAACTATCGATGTAAAGCATTTTGTGGAAATATTACATGATTCTATTGAAAAAATAAAAGAGAACGTAACCAAAGATTTATCAGGATTAAAAGTTGCTTGTCATACAGGGTGCCACTATAACCGTCCCTCTGAAAAAGTACAAACCGATGATCCAATGAAACCAGTGAAATTAAGAGAAATTGTTGTTGCTGCTGGAGCAACCCCGGTCGATTATGAAGAAGAATCTCTGTGCTGTGGAACGGGGGTTGGTAATACTGAAGAAGAACCATCAATGCAAATTCTATCGAATAAATTAACAAGTGCTATGAATGCTGGTGCTGAAGCGTTAATTGTAAATTGCCCTGCGTGTTTTCAACAATTTGACAATAATCAGAAAAAAGCAGAAAAAATAGGTGATAAAACCTTTGGTATCCCTGTTTTATATGTAACAGAATTATTAGCCCTTGTCTTTGGGGAAGATGCTAAATCTATCGGTTTAAATTTTCACCGTACAAGGTTAACAGACTTTTTAGAAAAATACGGATTATCATAATCCTCTCTTTTTATTTTATAAAATTAGTTCTAATTAAGAAATATATCTGCGACTAAATTCTCCATTTGAGGGATATCATTTATATTAGCAACTTGACTCGTTTTATAAAATGTTTCCAAAGTCTGCCATATTGAACTAGATTGTTGTATACTAACAACAAATTCATCTAATTTCTGTTTTGCAAGATAGGTGTGTCCCTTGAACAAATAACAAATAGAATAAGATTCAACAGATTGTATAAGCAAGGTATCATCCCCAAATTTTGCCCTATCCAGCCCTTTAGAAAAGAATTCATCACTAAAAGAAGTAAAAGCAGATAAAAAGCTCCCAAAAAGATCATCATCTTGTTTCCATTTATCAGTAAAAGGATAAGAAAATAAAAGAATTCCTCCCTCATCTAATATTAGAAGTAATACTGGTTGTTCATTGGTGAATTCAGGAGGCTCAACCGCTCTTCTTCCCTCCATTCGCTCTAAAACCTCATCGATTGAAACCAATTTCAAGCGTTCTGATACGGTTGCCTGAGTCTTTTTTATGGATTCCCATAATTTCAGTTCTTCTAATAATTTATCATGTTCTCTTGAAATTGCTTGAGCTAACAATTGAAGGCCATGCTCATCGGCTATAGTTTGTGCTTCTGTTAAAAACTTTCTCGCTTCAACCATATTTATTTGAAGTAAAGCTAACTTTGCCTGCAGCAATTTCAAATTGGCCAACCATGAGTAAGAGTTCTGACGTATAGCATTTCTTTGTAATTGATCTAAAAGTGGATATATATCCTCTAATATTTCCATTTGATTAGACACTCGAAATTCTCTAAAATACAAATCACATAGATTAATTAACGCAATATTAGTTAAAAAAACGGAAGCGTTTTTCTTTACAATATCTTTGAGTTTATGTTCTGCTTCAACATGATCGCGCATCCTGACGCTAGATTTTAATATTAGAGCTTGTGATAACTGGTATAACGAGTTTGCAAGCCTAAATTCATGTTCTTCAATAAACTGTTTGAATTGTTTGGAATAATGTTGTACTCGTTCAATGTCCTTTTTAGCGAGTAATATTGATATTATACTAAAGAAAGACCAACCCATCCACCATCCTTCTTTAAAATTTTTATAAATTTCGAGAGCTCGAATTTGGTAATCTAAGGCACTATTTAATTCTCCTTTCTCATAATATATGTTTCCCTTATTACGATAAAGATCTGCTTTCGAAAACATTGGGAAAAAAAATTCTCCTTTAGGGATTTGAGATAAAGCTTTTTCACTATACTCTAAAGCAAAATCTAATTCCCCTTTCCCTCGATAAGTATAAGCCATTACTCCCAGGGCTGCTGATAAGGGATTGAAAACCGATGGGTTTCGCTTATAAAAATCTACACTTCTACTAAGATGATCTAATGCACGATCAAAATTACCTGCGTAAAAATCTCTACGCCCTTTTAGGTGTAACACTTCAGCTTCTCTTCTGTGATATTCTAAAGTATTCTCTCGGGGTATTGATTTAAAAATCTTATCTATTAGTTCAATAGTAGTAAAAGAATCATCGAATCTTCCATTTATAGTATAAATCGCCGCTTTAAGATTTAAAGCATCTATTGAATAGAGTGATATTTTCAATTCCTGACTCTCTTGGTGAAGTTGCTCAGCAGTTTTTAAGGCTATCTCAAGTTGTCCTAAGTTAAAATGGAGTATCCCTTTCCATGTTTGTATTTCTAATTTTTCCTCAAGTGTGAGAATTTTCTTATGTTCTACATCCTTTAGATACTGAAGGGCTTCCTCATATTTCCCTTCATCTATTAATTCTCTTGCAAATTTTAATTCTTTGGAGGGTAATGCAATCATTATCAATCCGTTTTACTTCAATTGGAGTTAAAAAAAAGAAAGGTTGTTTTCCTTTTAAGACTTGTGTATACTCCCTCTTAAATCGTAGAAAAAAAATTTTATTGGTTTTTAAAAAAATGCTATTCCGCTTTTTTGTGAACTCTGTTCTGGATGAATAGGAAGATTTAAATAGAAGGTTGATAAAATATTCTATAAAACGAATGGTGTCTTTGTTGCAAAATATTGAGGGAATGTCGGAATTTTTAAAAGCTATTTCACATCCAAAGAGAATTTATATAATGACACTACTTCTTGAAAAACCTTTAGATTTTTCACAATTTCTTCTTCAGACAGGTTTAAAGAAAACAGCACTTGCAAATAATTTAACAATATTGATTGAAGCTAAATTAATAGAGCGTTTTGAAAGAGGAGTTTATCGAATTACGCAGGATGGTAAAGAATTGTTAAATGCTATAACGGATGTATATGCTAAAGCAAAAATAAGAGAAGATCAAAAGAGAAAAGCGATACAAAGACGCTATTCACAAGGATGGTTAAAAAATATGAAAACCAAAATTATTTCTAATCCTGCAACTTGGGAGCCTGCGTGGATATCCTATTTGGGTGCGGTTTTAGGTGTCTTGAAGTCATATGGGAAGAATGAAAATTATGCCAGTGTTGGTGGTTATACTGGATATATTTTTGCCCTACCAAATGTTCTTTCACGAGGAACTTGCCCATCAGGGCCCACAGCTTTGGGTGATCATGTTTGGAATACAATTGAAAAATCAACAGAGCTTTTA
>JAHQWY010000384.1 GCA_029856445.1 Promethearchaeia archaeon | reverse complement strand
AATGCCAATTACCTATGATTTGTGATTATCAATGTTATATTAAATGTCCTCAAGGAGTTTTTCATGTTCATTCGTACCCAAATGTTTCAGGTGCATATACAAAACCAGATCCTAACAAACCTAAAAATTATTTAGTAACAGGATCTGCCGCACCAAAATGCACAGGTTGTATGGAATGTACAAAAAATTGTCCAGAGGACGCAATAACCATTGAAATTACGCTTCCTGAAATAAAAAAGGGAGAAAATCCATACAAACATCCATTCGAATCATTAGAAGTTGCATTGGAAAATCAAAAACAGATTGAAAAATTAGATTCTACATACAAGGGGTTGAAAAAACTATGATGACACCAAGATATGATTATAATATCAAGGAAGAGTTCTTCAAGACTCTTGAAAATGAATTTGGAGGAGCTATAATTGCTAAGAAATATCTCGAATCGAAAGATATCTCGGTTTTTGCGGAATGGGGAAAAAAATTGATGGAAAAAACATATGAGTTAGGAATAAAGCCCGAGTATAATGATCATATGTATGATATGATCAAACTCTCCGCTGATAAGACAGGAGAAATAAGATTTCCGCATGAAGCACAACGATTTATTGAAATAGCTTGCCTTTCAATTCATTTAATGAGTGTTGTGTTAATCCAAACCTCATATAATAAAGAATTGAGCTTTTCAATAGTAGAAGATACATGTACTGTTCATAATAAACTAAAGGAAGCACTATCTGAAGAAGAAATAAAATCATTACCTTGTAAAGGTGGGTGTTTAACTACTTGGAAGACTATTTTTGATATTCTAAAAATGGATAATGTTGAGGTAAGACAAACTCAAGAAATACCTAAGGATGGTATGTGTACATTTTTAGCTCAAAAGAAATAATTTTTTTAATTAGCTTATTTTTATTATTTAAAAACATAATTGTTTCAAAGAAGTGTATTTAAATGAAATATAGAAAGATGGGATCATTGGATTGGAAGGTATCAGCGTTAGGGTTCGGATGTATGAGACTTCCGGTCAAAAATGATAATGGAAATGAAATAATTGATGAGGAGGAAGCAATCAAGATGATTCGATATGCCATTGATAACGGTGTCAATTATATAGATACAGCATTTCCATATCATAATCAAACTAGTGAAATTGTCGTTGGTAAAGCTCTCCAAGGTGGGTACAGAGAGAAAATAAAGTTAGTCACCAAACTCCCAATGTGGATGATTACTCAAAGAGAAGATTTCGATATATATCTTAATACTCAATTAGAGAAATTGCAAACTGATCATTTAGACATTTATTTATTTCACGGATTAAACAAACAGAATTTTCAACTAGTTAAAAAATATGATTTCATTGAAAAGATGGAAGAAGCAAAAGCATCAGGAAAAATTAGACATATTGGTTTTTCTTTCCATGACTCTTATGATGCTTTTAAGGAGATTATTGATTATTATAACTGGGATATGGCTCAAATTCAGTGGAATTACGTTGATCATAATACTCAAGCAACCACTAAAGGTTTAGAATATGCAGCAAGTAAAGGTATTGCTGTTGTAATAATGGAACCAATTAAAGGAGGTAAATTAGCTAATCCAACCAAAGAAATTGAGGAAATTATTGAAGCAGCTCCAATAAAAAGGACTGCAGCGAATTGGGCGCTCCAATATGTTTGGAATCATCCCGGAGTTTCAGTTGTTCTGTCTGGAATGAGTACATTTGATCAAGTAAAAGAGAATATAGAAAGTGCAAATAATTCTGGAATAAATATTCTAACTAAAGATGACCTCAAGATAATTTCTGATATGGCAATCCGTTATAGAAAGAAATCAATTATCCATTGTACATATTGTTTATATTGTCAACCTTGTCCTTCTGAGGTAAATATTCCCCTAAATTTTAGATTATTAAACGAACTCATTTGGATAGAAAATAAGGAGGAGCAAATTACCAAGTATAACTCCTTAGCAAAATCAGAGGAAGAATTAAAGATAATGGAAAATAAGGGTAATGCTTCTCTATGTGTTAAATGTGGAGAATGCCTTGAGAAATGTCCCCAGATGATAGACATTCCAAATGAATTGGAAAAAGTCCATTTAGTATTTGGGGAAAATAAAGAAATTTCGGATGTTTATAAAATATTCCTAAGGGGACCTATAATTGTTGATAAAGAGGCATTCAAGATTATAGGTATAGAAGATATTGGTAAAAGAGAAAGTCGAAATACTGGGGAAATGTGGACTAAATTTCAAGCATCAGCACCAAAGATTCTTAATAGAATTGCCTCTCATGGATTAGGGATAAGCATAGTAACCAAAGAGTTATTTGAAAAAGGAGAAGATCGTCATATTGTAGCAAATGAAGTATCGAAAGTTGATAATGTACCTGATGGGATGATAGCTGAAAAAATTCCTGCCCAAAAATATGCAATTTTTACACATATTGGAAAATTGAATAATATCGCAGAGACATTTCAATATATTTATGAAGATTGGCTTGTTAATAATTCAAGATATGAGCGAGTACCATTTGCTTTCGAATTTGAATGGTATGACCAGAGATTTAATCTAAATTCGGATGATTCTGAATTAGATCTTTATATACCAATTCAGGAAAAATAATTTAAAAAAAATTTTTTTAAGCTAATCAAATTTCTTATTTATTCTCCTTTCCAAACAGGTTTTCTTTTTTCACTAAAAGCTTTCGGACCTTCTCTAAAATCATGAGATCTGAGAAATTTCGTATATAATGGAAAATTAGCAAAGAGAGCTTCTTTTAATGTCATTTGAAGTCCATCAATAGCCATTTGTTTTATTGTTCTAATAGCTAGTGGTGAGCCTTCCATTATTAGATTTGCTGTTTTCTCTGCTTCGTCCATCAATTGATCGGCTGGAACCACTTTTTTCACAAAACCATATTGTACACCCTCTTGAGCAGTCATGCGTTTACGGGTAAGGAGAATATCCATCGCTAAATGATAAGGAAGATATCTTACTAATCGATGTATTCCCCCTCCTGAAGGAATTCTCCCTACTACTGGTTCGGGTAGGCAAAATGTAGCGTGTTCTGCAGCTATCATAAGATCACAGCTTAAAGCAAGCTCAAAACCTCCTCCATAGGCAAGACCATTTATTGCAGCAATTAAGGGTTTGGTAATTCTAAAGTTTCTTATTAAAGAAGCTCCCTGTTTTCTTACTTCTTCATAAGCTGTTCTCTGCTCTTCAACACTAATTGCAGCAGCCCATTTTAGATCAGCACCAGCAGAAAACGCTTTTTCCCCTGCACCTGTTAAAATCGCAACCCATGCATTAGGCTCATCTTCAAATTCATTAATTACATTACCTAGTTCTAATGATATATAAGGGTGAATTGCGT
>JAHQWY010000383.1 GCA_029856445.1 Promethearchaeia archaeon | reverse complement strand
ATAATACCTGAGTATTCTAGTAATTCTTCGCCGTTTTCTTCATTCTCTTCATTATCGTTTGATTTCTTTTTGGGCAAATCAGTACCTCTCTTGAAATATGGTGTTAATAATGGAACGAGAGTATCAAGCACAAGTGAGGATTTCCCGCTTCCAGACACACCCGCAATCCCAACTACCATCCCTAAAGGTATCTTTACCATGACATTTTTTAAATTATTGGTTCTTGCATTTTTCAATGTAATAAATTTAGTTGAATCATTGATCTCCCTTTGTTTTTCCTTAGATTTCTCGGGAAGGAAAACATTGCCCGCTAAAAATTGTCCAGTGTGAGATTCACTAACTTCTTTAACCCCGTGAAGCATACCCTGATATACTATATTTCCCCCATTTATTCCCGCTCCAGGTCCAATATCTATTATCTCATCTGCTATTTCTATGAAGCGTTTATCATGTTCTACTATGATAACCGTATTTCCTAAATCTTTAAGCCGTTTTAATATAGTAATTAAAGAATCTTTTTCCTTTTCATGTAAACTCATACTAGGTTCATCTAAAATATAAACAAGCGAATCTAGACCGGTCTCTAAATGAGTCATAAGTGAAAGTCTTTGAAGTTCACCGCCACTTAAAGTTGGAAGGGAACGATGCAGATGCAAATAGGATAATCCCACATCGACCATATGTCGTAATCCTTCTTTTATACTTTCTACCATAGATTTTCCCTGATGGCTTTTGATTTCAGCATCAGTAAGACCATCAAAAAATGCAATTACATCTTCAATCGTCATCATGGCTAACTCTCCGATATGTCTCTCCCCAACCTTTATACTACGTGCCTGCTCGTTAATTCGATACCCTTCACATTCTTCACATCTGTGTTTAGCCATGTAATTTTTGAAAATTTTATCTCTTCTATACGCACTTTTACTTTCAGCAAGTGCTCGTTTAATGTGAGGAATTACGCCCTCAAAAACTCTTTCTAATTCTCCAGAAAACGTTTTTGATTCCCACTGAAACTTGAGCTTTTTCCCACTCCCATAGAGAAATACTTTCTTAATTTCTTCTGGTAAATCTTTATAAGGTGTTTTTATGTCAAAATCATAAAATCTTGGTAATTGTTCTACAAATCTTATTTGATCTGCGAATACAGCAGAGCCTGCTTTTGTAATTTGAATTAAATTCCTATTATAATCTTGAACAATCATTTCTTCCGTTATATGCATGGAATATCCCCGACCCTTACAGTCCAAACACATACCAGAAGGTTCATTGAAGGAGAAATGTTTAATTTGAAGCCGTTCAATAATCATACCACACATACTACATTCGAGGTTTTCATTTACAGGTTCCTTACATATAGGGCAAATTAATACACCTTCAGTCGCATACAACATCCTTAACATGCCATAGATGCCAGTTTTAGTTCCCACTGTGGAGCGAGGATTAAAAACTCGCGTAGTTCTCTGTTCTACAGCAACAGTAGGACTCAGACCTTCAATCAAATCAAAAGGTTTTTCATCCTCAAATTTCGGGGGAAAGCCAATTGATTGAAGATATCTATTCATTCCCTCATCGAATAAAATATCGAAAGCTAAACTTGATTTTCCTGAACCACTGACCCCAGTTATTAATATGATCTTTCCTTTGGGGATATTTACGTTAATATCCTTTAAATTATGAATCCTTGCTCCTACAACTTTTATTTCATCCATTTTCTTACTTAATTTAGTTTTAATTAATTTTTTGCATTACATAAGTTATACAATCAAAACCCGCAGGGTTTTTTTTAACCATCTCTATTTCTGTTACATGGCGATGAATTTCTTCTATATTTTCTAGATTATCATATTTCTTACGTAACTGATTAATCTTCTTTTCCAACGGGGCATAATATTCAGTCCACCAGCATTCTTTCTCCCATGGTATTTGTTTAATAAGTTTAAAGCCAAAATTAGGAAAATGTTTGAGCTTCCGATCTGCCCAGTTAGTTGCTTCACCTGAAATCATAAATCCATTTAATTTCAATATTCTATTACATTCTATTAAAGCTTTTTTGAGATCAAGTAAATGTATGACTCCTTCCTCCCAAATAATATCAAACGTCTCATCCTCAAATTTAGTGTTATATGCAGAACGATTATAAACTTTAATCCTCTCTGAAAGACCTTGTTGTTTAATCTTAAAATTTAATTGATCCAAAGCTCCCTGATCAATATCAATACCAGTTATCTCTCCATTACTTAACCTCGCCAACTCTAAGGTAGGCATTCCGGTACCACATCCAATGTCGAGTATACGAGGTTTTTCAATCACTGGAATGCTTTCAAATGCTTTTCTGGTATATTTGAGAAAAACTGATCGAAGCCCATCGGCATCCAGTTCTTTTAATATTTCTTCAGTCATTTACTCTTCATTCTCTTTATTTTATATTTGGATTAATTTTATTACCACAATCGTAACATTCCACATCGTGGATACAAATTTCACCCCCACATTCGGGGCATGTATAGAGCTCTTTTTGCTCTTGGAGCCACTTTTCGACTCCAACTTCTTTAATTCTTTTTAGATTCTCAACCAAATTCACAGACCACCTTTTTTGATATTGAGAATCGATTTTTAGTAAGTTTGGACATGGAAATTGTTCACATTCATAACAATAATCTAATTCTCTCTTTCTTAGCAAAGGGCAATCTCTTCGTATAAACGCACAATTCTTATTCCTTATTCTACAACCCTTACAACCCACTTTATAACCTCTCTCTTCAAGTAAATCCTTTTTCCAGAGAAGATATTGTCTACAAGTACCACAATATATCCCACAAGGGGCTGCTAAATTATTATCTACCATTTAGAATCCCTTCATATTTTTATTTTTGATAAATTCTTGAATACATTTTCTTCTTTAGAAAGAATGTTGAGGGCAATTTCTTGTAATTCATTCAAATCTACATAGTTTAAACAATCGTCTTTGTGTTGATTTGCAGCATTATTTAAAGTCTCTGCGAACAATGTCCAACATTTAGCTGAATCGGTAATAATGGGAATACAATCTCCGAGAATCTTGAATTCATCAGCAATCCACGCTTTTGGACCTTCTTTTAAATCGGGATGAGTTAATAATTCTTCAAGATACTCTTTATATAAATTCCTAAAGGATGCACCCCCAGTTCCCCATGTTTCGATATAACCAAATAATAATTCAAACATCAATCTTGAACGAGAAATTATTTTTCCTTCAGGATCTTTTGCTTCTCCTTTTAATTTTTCTTCCCATTGAGATATTGAAGATGCGAACAATTTCAGACCTTGAACTCCATTATTGTTTACTGAGGGTCGTAACATATTATTTACTACTTTTTGGATAGCAACCTTAACAGCT
>JAHQWY010000382.1 GCA_029856445.1 Promethearchaeia archaeon | reverse complement strand
TGCTGTTGACTTTATTAGAATGTATGCGGATAGAACTCATCATGGCAAGGAAGAAGATATTCTTTTTAGAGAGTTAGAAAAGAAAGCCCTTTCTCCTAATCACTCGAGGATAATGGAAGAGCTAGTAGAAGAACATATATGGGCAAGAAATACGGTAGCGAAGTTAGTTGATACTAAAAATCAATATTTAAAAGGTAATGTAGAATTATTAAACGATATTATAAGTCATCTAACTGAATTGACTGAATTTTACCCAAAGCATATTGAAAAGGAAGATAAACATTTTTTCATTCCGGTAATGAAGTATTTTACTAAAGAGGAACAAGATAAAATGTTACAAGAATTTTGGGATTTTGACAAAACTTTAATTCATGAAAAATACGAAAAAGTTATTCAAAACCTTCAAAATAAATAAAAATAATTTTAAATAATCGCATATGACCTTGAAAGGTAACAATAATGAAGAACTAAAAATGCCTGTGCTTTTTATAGGGCATGGTTCCCCTATGAATATTATTTCTGATAACAGTTTTACCCATGATTTGAAAAAATTGGGTAAGATTTTGCCAAAACCAAAAGCAATTTTAGTAATCTCTGCTCACTGGTTAACTTCTGGAACAAAAGTATTATGTTCCAAAATACCTCGTCTTATCTATGATTTTTATGGATTTCCAAAGGAACTTTACGAAATTGACTATCCAAGTCCTGGAGCTCCAGAATTGGCCAAATTGATTGTTAATGAACTTGAATCCTACAATATTATATGTGATCATGAATGGGGTTATGATCATGCATCCTGGGCAATCCTTAAACATATTTACCCTAATGCAGATATCCCTATTTTAGAACTTAGTTTAGATTATGGATTTAGCAGATGGAACGTGAAACCCATGGAATATCATTATCAATTGGCAAAAAATTTAACATTCCTTCGTGAACAGGGTGTTTTAATAATCGGAAGTGGAAATATCGTACATAATCTAGGGATTATCGACTATAATGTTAATGCGCCTATAATGAATTGGGCAAAACAACTTGATGAAGCTGTAAAAAAAAATCTATTGAATTATAATCATCAAAATTTAATAAATATTAAAAAAATGGGACATGTAGCCAATATGGGAATTCCAACATGGGATCACTACCTTCCATTGATCTACACAATTGCTTTACAAGAAAAAGATGAACCAGTAATATTCATCCATGAAGGATTTCAACATGGCTCTGTTTCGATGAGATGTATACAATTCGGAAATATTAAAAAAAATCTAACTTCAACTTAAGATTTACAAGAAGTAAGAGATCCTTTAATCTCATAAAAATCCATTTTTATCTTTCTGTAAAAACTCTATCATTAGAAGATTATTGGAAGAGAAGAGGATATAGTAAAAAATAGAAAAGTTACAGTTTATTTTATCATCCCTGATCTAGCAAGCATGAGTCTAGTTAACGCATCAAATGTTTCTTCTACATTCTCACCTGTTCTTGGCCTACACTCAACAAATCCATCAACATCTCTTGATCTTGCGATTTTTATCCCTTGTTCTGCTGAGATTTGTCGTTCTTCCATAAATTCTGGTACTATTCCCACTACTACAATTGGAAAGATATCTTGCTCGGATCTTATTTCTTTTCTTACAATTAATAACCAATCATCGATATGTGCTAGACTGCTATAATTGGCAGCATTATAGATAAACAGAGCCCCATTAGCACCTCGAACATATGTTGGTAGCAAGAATCTAAATCTTTCTTCACCAGCAAAATCCCAAATCTGTAATTTAACCTTTTTATCGTTAACCTTAACACTCTTAACTTCAAAATCCACTCCAATTGTCATCTTAGTATCTGATTTAAATAAATTAGTTAAATATCTTTCAGTTAATTTGATCCTTTCCACTTCAGGGTCACCGAATATGACAACTTTATATGTAGCATCATATAATCCTCCATAATCTGATCTATATACTATATGTTCAATTACTCTTGGTTTCTTTTTAATCGATTTTTTTACGATAGGAATCTTATCTTTTTTAGGATATTCTCTTTTAGTGATTTTAATGATACCGAGTATATCTTCATTAAAAGATTTAAGGCTTCTATATAAAGGTTCATAAATGAGCTCGGAGGGAATATATCTTAACTTTCTTCGTTTCCTCCACTTTCTTAATAATCCCATTTGTATTCAGAAATTCTCCCGTGATAAAAATTAAAATTAACAAGCTGCAAGGTAAGATTCTATTTCTTTTCCTTCTAAATTTACAAACAAATTCAGATATTTAAATTTAACATTAATGTCTATTATTATAATAGATTACTATAACATTTGAAAGGTTCAAATTTTTTTGATAAAGTTGGAACTCTCTGATAAGTAGTCAAACAGTATGAAAATAAAACCAATATTTTGGGGCTAATTGATTTAAAAAATATATAATCTATCTTAGCACTACAAAAAGATTTAGTATAATACAAATTATTAAATTAAGGAGTAATATATTAAGTAATATATATGGTATCAATTTCCTTTTTTATATAAATCGCATTTAATTATTACTAATTGGATTAATAAACAATAAATTTAGGAGTTGAAATTTAATTGGACAAATTCCCTGACATTTTTAATTGTAAGCTGTATAGTAAAGAAGAAATACTAAAGTGGGAACTCCCAGAGAAAATCAAACAGAAATTAGGGATTGATAAATATAATTACTTTTTTTTAGCAATTCCAAAAGAAGAATCACATGAAGGGCATAAACATATTCATCTTTCTGTTTTTCCAACAGAATACAGTACAATTAATGTCTTAGAGGCAGAGATTTCCACTCTTAATCCAAAAATCCTAGAAAAAATCTTAAAAACTGTAGGTAAACATAAATTCGATATTATTACATCTACAGGAACCTGCAAGGCAAAAAATATATGCTATTTTGGAATATTTTTCTCTAAACCTGCAGAAGCTAACACAGAAGATCTTCAATCTGATGTTAACAAAATTAATGAAGTTAAAAATGTAAAGATATCAAATTATACATGCGATGGATACTGTGAAGAATAAACTTTTTAATAGAACAGAGAATCTTTAAGAAAGTTTACCAAAAGGCAGTTTCCAACTTTTTGATTATGCCTTCTAAAGAATCCTCAATTTTTAATTCGAAATTATTAAAAAGTGAAGTATCGCCATTCCAATTATTTAATAAGATCTCGGAATATAATTCAAAGAATTTTTGCATTATTTCATCTAATTCTATTTTCACTTTTTTAAAAGTATATTTATTTGAAGCATTAGCAATAAATAAGTAATTTTTCTTTTTTAAAATATAAAATCTTTTACCTGCTAACTCAAAATTGGATAAACCTCCTGTACTTAATTCTTCAGCAAAA
>JAHQWY010000381.1 GCA_029856445.1 Promethearchaeia archaeon | reverse complement strand
GAGTCATCTTACAAAAAAATTAGAATCTATTCAAAAACCAAAATTTGATGAAAATGCATTAGTCTTACTTGATTACACTAAAAAATCCATTGAAAATATCGAAAATAAAATAATAAATATGAATCAGAAACTTGAAGAACAAACTTTGGATATTGAGGAAGAAAATGAAATTACAGAGAAAATTAGAGAGTTAGAATCAGAAAAGCGAAAAAAGATTAATATTTTAGCAGATCAGGAGCAAAAGCAACTCAAAAAATTTCATAGTAGTGATTACTATAAATTTAAAACGAAAATTAAAGACACTGAAAAGGATTTAGAAGAAATCTATGAAAATCTGTTTATATTATCTAATAAAAGGCTTATGACTCATCGAGATTTGCTAAATTTATATAAGAAAGCAAAAGAATTCGAAAAAATCAAGAAGAAAATAGAGGGTGAATTAATCGAAAATAAGACTACTGCAAAAGGCTATCACGAACTGTTCCTAAAATTGATGAATCTCAATAAAAAAGTGTTACTAGATGAATTATCAAATAAACCAAAAAGTGAGATACGACCATGGGAAAGAAGAAAACCCGATGTTAAAGCTATAATTAAAAAGAAAAAGAAGTTTAAAAAACTGGAACAAAAAAAGTTAGAAATTGCCTTACAGAAACAAAAATCGGGAAAAAAGTTAGATTTTTATGAATATCAGCTTATTCTAAAGCACTCCAAAAAATAAAAGCTTCGATAAAATTTCAAAGGTATTATGAAAATTTAAAAAACATAAAATAATACTGTCACAGATAATGCAAGAAAAGCAGCAATTAGGACCTTTTTCAATTTACTTTTCTCCTTCTTGTTTAAATTCTTATAATATCGGCTTCTTGTCAATGTTACTGTTACAGGAACCATTGCTGCAACACCGAATACTGATAAAAAAAATCCTATCGGATTAGAAATGAATTTTAATTTAACTGAACTAGTCGGTTCATGTTTTAATACATATATATCCATAAAATTCTCATTCCCTATTGTATCGTTTGCGTAAAATCGAATAGTGATCGTACCATTAACGGTCGTGTTGTCCCATATAGTTTCCCATAATAGCTGATCGATCCTTCCAAATGGGGGTGTAAAATCAATTTTTAAGCCCGTTCCAAGAATTTCATACCAAGTAGAATTTAGGTTCCCATCGGTAACATATACTTCGAAAAATGGAGCTTCTCTTCCGATTTCCGCGTAGGAAGAGGGTGATTGTATTAAAATGGACGGAGAAATAATGTCTTTTCGAACTACTATCGAAGCATTTCCAATGTTACCAATTGTGTCATTAGCATAGATAAGAATAGTTACAGTTCCATTTCCGAATTGATCCCATAATCCTTGGTCAATAGAGTTATTCCATTGTAGAATTGAAGAACTTAAGGTACCATTTTTTAATTGATATGACACATTTGCCAAACCACTTGCTTCATAGATATAAAAAAGTATCGAAGGGTACTCATGACCATATAATGTACCATTTTCAGGATTAATTATATTGATCAACGGAGAAATAATATCTTTTCTCACAGTCACATTATCATAAGCGATGTTTCCCACTATATCCTCCGCGCGAAAGATAATAATAACGGTTCCATTGGACATTGTATTCCAATCAGAAGAGTTGATTGATCCAGTCCATGATCTAAATTGTGTGAAGGATGTGAAGTTTTGTAATTGGTAGGATATTGACGAGATAGAGTTTTCATCAAAATAAATTACTGATATATCCGGGGGAACCATTCCACATAATTCATAAGGAAGGGGAGAAGAAATCACAACTGTGGGATTTATCAAATCCTTTTTCAAGTGTACCGAATCGAATCCAATGTTTCCAAGCGTATCGTTAATATAAAACATAATAGATAGAGTGCCATTTCCAAATGTATCCCAGGCACTCATATTAATCGAACCTCCCCATGTAATATTTGCTGTGGAAAATGTACTATTATAAATTCTATACCAAATCGTATCGATTGAAGCAGAACTGTTATACAAGGTAATATCTGGGGGGACGCTGCCAAATAGCTCGTTATTGAGTGGATCAATTATAGTTATTATTGGATCATAGATATTTTTTCTAAGAAGTCGAGATGAAGAAGCTAAATTATTTACCGAATCGTAGGCAAGGAATCGTAGAAAAACTGTACCATTTCCAATTTGATCCCAATCTTCTTGATGAATGAAACCTGACCACATCCTATAAGTAGTCTGTATTGAACCGTTATCTAATTGATACCACACGGTTTCCAGATGATCGTCATATACACTCACATTAATATTTGGGGGAGGAATTCCAACCAATTCCCCAGATTCTGGATTATATATAGTAATGATCGGTGCTAAAGTATCCATATACACAATAACATTTACAAATGCTATATTATTTAGGGTATCATTCGCATAAAAGATAATGGTCACCGTACCATTTCCTTCGTTATCCCAGGCGGTTTCATCTATCATACCTGTGGATCCGGTAAAGGTAAAATTAGTATTACCCCCATCGATGGTATACCACGTGCTATTCACTCCTGAAGGATCGGTAATTGAAACATCAAACCCGGGAGCTGTTGATCCAAATACTTCATTAGGATCTGGAGAATTTATTATAATAATAGGAAATTCAATATCTTTACGAACAATCACTTCTTCCCAGTTGATATTACCCGCAGTATCATTCGCATAAAACCGGATCGTTACAGTTCCATTCCCCTCACCATCCCAGGCAGTTTCATCGATCATACCTGTGGATCCGGAAAGGGTAAAATTACTAGTACCCCCATCGAGGGTGTACCATGTGGAATTCACTCCCGAAGGATCAGTAATTAAAACATCAAATGCCGGAGCCATCGTTCCAAATAATTCATAAGGATCAGGAGAATTAAGAGTGATCAAGGGCGCATTAATATCCTGTCTTACGGTCGCTTCCTCCCATTTAATATTCCCAACTGTGTCATTCGCATAAAACCGAATGGTCACTGTCCCATTTCCTTCGTTATCCCAAGCGGTTTCATCAATCGTACCCGTCGATCCGGAAAAGGTAAAATTAGTAGCACCCCCATCGATAGTGTACCACGTGGTATTCACTCCCGAAGGATCCAAAATGGTCACATCAAATCCCGGAGCCGTCGTTCCAAATAATTCATTAGGATCAGGAGAATTAAGAGTGATCGAGGGTGCATTAATATCTTGCCGTACTATTACCTCTGCCCAATTGAGATTTCCTACCGTATCATTCGCATAAAACCGTATTGTTACAGTCCCATTCCCCTCATCATCCCAGGCAGTCTCATCGATCGATCCCGTTGTTCCGGAGAAGGTAAAATTAGTACTACTCCCATCGAGGGTGTACCATGTGCTATTCACTCCT
>JAHQWY010000380.1 GCA_029856445.1 Promethearchaeia archaeon | reverse complement strand
TTCAGAATCTATTATAATGGATTTCTTTCTAAATCCAAAAGTATTAAGAAATTCATAAGGTTCATCCCCTTGATCAATTGATATAATTTTACATCGATGAAATTTTGATGAATTCATTAACTCTCTTTGTAACTCTGAAGCGACTCGTGAAGCTATGAATTTTTGTCTTACAGAAGAAGAGATTCCTTTCCATATATAAATTCTTCTAAATTCTTCTTTAATAATTATAGCAACCTGTGAAGGTTGTAATACTTCAGTTCCATTATTCTGACGAAAAGTTTCCTCAGTTATATTTAGTCTGTATTCTTCCCCATTATCCTTTACTTTGAATACCATGAAATCGGTATAAGTTTCTAACATTTTTATTCAATGATATTGCAATTTCATTTCCTAAATGAATTGGGATAATAAACCACTTAAAATAAGAGAGAGTATCAGATTAATATAAAAAAATAAAAAGAAGAAAAATAAGAAGTGAAATTATGTTTACATTACTAATTTTTTTGTTTGGCTACTAGAAATTTTTGGATTAACTTTTTCTATCTCTCCAATCAATTGGAATGTCTTATCATCATTTAAAGCTTCACTAAATTTTATGAGAATTTCTTTACTTCCTACAAACAAGCCCTTTCTCTTTAAAGGTTTTCCATCCTCTTTAATAGGATTTATCTCTAAGAATAAAAGCGCCGGTCTTGTCTTTGTAGCAGGAACCTTGACAACGTTCACTCCTTCAACGGGGGTGTCCATTTTTTCCCAATCTTCTCCATTTTTCAGGTGTTCTTTTAATTGTGTTTGAATATCTGCCATGATAAACCTATATCCTTTTACATTATTTTATAATAGAACCAATCAAAAATTATTTTTGTGTTACATGTAACATATAATATATATATAAAAATTTTTCTATTAAATAAAAATCACATAACCATTTAAGAGTTTTGTTATATAGCCGATTTCTATATATCTCTCAATTAAAAAGCTATTTTTATTAGTTAGGAATATAAAATCGTTATGTCGGGTTTCTTGGGGTTGATTTCCACTAAATCTTTATATATATCACTCTCGTATATATCTGTATTGATTAAAACTAAAATTTCGAGGTGTTTTTTATAAAATTAATTTCAGTAAATTTACCTGAATCTTATCTTAAAGTATTAGAGATATTTGTAGCAGATGGACGATTTCCTAATAGATCAGAGGCGATTCGAGTAGCAATTCGAGATTTAATTAAAACAGAATACTTAATTGAGGAGTCTGTTAAAAGAAATGTCAGTCCTGGTTTAATAGAGTCTGAAATAGCAAATGAAGTAGAAGAAAAGTTATTTACATAATCAGTTTATTTTTTTTTTAAATTATTTTTATTTTTAGTATTGGAGATAAAAAGAAATTTGTTAAGGATTATAAATGGTGGAGGATTTATGTAGCCTTTTTTAAAAGGAGATTATGAAAATTATATTTCTTTAGTCTTTACTCCCTCCCAATAGATCTAATACTTTTTTCCTTCTTTCTTCTCTTCTGGCCTTAATCCTGGCTTTCAACATTTCAGATTCATCTTTATACTCTACTTTTTCTGCTTTTGGTTTTTTACCTAATTTTTCCTGTAAGATCCTAATCTTATCATCAATTTCTTTCAAATACTTATCGCTAATCTTAAGGTTTTTTAGGTGAAAAATAGATTCTTTTAATTCTGAAATTGCCTTCATGAAACGATTGTTAATTAACGATATTTGGGCTTTATCTAATGCAAGATATGTTGCTTTAAATTTTTCTAAGTTATCTATAAGATCTAAAGATTCCAGTGTAATTAATGGGATTTTTGTTTGTTTTTTTACATCATTAAGAATATTATCAATTCTCTCAATTTCATTCCTATGTTCTGATTTATCTAGCTTTTCAGTTTCTCTCTTAAGTATTAATATTCCTTCATTGTATTTGAAATTCTCAATTAAGTTTTCTGCTCTTTCTATTTCCTTGAGAATTTTTCTATCGAATTTTTCTTTTGCTAATTTACGTTTCTCTTCTTTCTTTTTCTTTTCATGCTCATCTCGTTCTTTTTCTATTTCCTTTTTCAACAGTTCCATTTCTAATTCTTCTTCAGCCCTTTTCTTTTTTAAATCTTCAAATATCTCGAAATTTTGCCTTTCTCTTATTAATTTAAGCAGAAGATCATTATTTATGCGAGAAACTTCTCGTTTCCACGAAATTTTATCAAATAATTTACGTGCTTCAATATATTTCTCATAAGCTTCGTCGAATCTCTTTTTATCCAATAGTTTAGTACCTAGTTCTAAAAGTTTGTAAGCGTCCTCAGAGATCTCTCTTTCCCATTCTTTTTCACGTTGCATTTTTAATAACTCTTTTCTTTTTTCTTCTTGTTGAATTTTCCTAATTTCTTCAGCTTTAGCTAATTTCTCCTCTAGTTCTTCTTCGCTTTTTAATATTTCAGCTTTTTTCTCTTCAATAGCTGCTTGTTTAAGTTCGATTGATTGTTGTTTTCTCATAATCATAGCAATAGAATCATTAACCATCTTAATACCTTCCTGCCAGTTGATTTGGGAAAAGATTTTTTCACCTTCTTCGTAAAGTTTAATTGCTTTAGCAAAATTATTTTGTTTCAATTCATCCTTTGCAGCGTCCATCAAACTAAATGCTCTGTCTTTTGCGGTTTCAAATTCACTTTCCTTTTCTTCTCTTTCAAGGAGATTTTCTCTTCTTTTTTCTAGTATTCTTTCTTGTTCTTTCTTTTTTTGTTTTAGCAATTTTTGTTGTATTAATTGTTCTTCCTCTCGCTGTTTTTCCTTCTCAATTTCTAAAGAACGTAATTTTTTATCTCTCTCTAATTTTTCCTTATAAAACTGTATAGTGTTTAGAAGCTTCATTGATTCTTCCATCCAATCAATCTCTTCAAAAGATTTTCTAGCTTTTCTATATATTCTGAGAATCTCTTCATAAGGGGGAACTTGTTCAAAAATACCTTCCTTTATTTTTAACTCATAATCTTTTGCCATCTTTTCTGCTTTATGCATTTCGTTAAAGATCTTCTCTGCCAGTTTTTCTTCATCTTTCTTCTTTTTCTCAATTTCGAGAATCCTTTTTTCTTTAGCAAATAGTTCTTTTTCAGTCCCAGTTTTAGCCACCATTAATTCTAATTCTGGTTCTTCTAATTTCTTTTTTTCTATTTCTCTTAATTTTTCGTCTCTTTCTTTTTTCTCATTATAAAATTTTATAGTGTTAGTTAATCGACCAGCCTCATCATTCCAACCGATATCTTGGAACAATTTTTTAGCTTGGTTATAATTTGAAATAGCCTTCTCATAAGGGCTCTCGTACAGTAAAACATCAGTTTTTATACTTACTTCATAATTTTTCACTAACTTTTCAGCATCATCAATAAGGGTCATAGCTTT